>JBLHOB010000291.1:0-4883 GCA_047619425.1 Myxococcota bacterium | reverse complement strand
GCACGAGGTCGGTTCCTTTTACAAGACGCATTCCATTCCCTCTCGGCACCTGAGTCACACGAGTCGTAAAAGCTGCACCTGCCCAGCGGGGCGATGAGAGTCTTGCCAGTTTTCAAGTTGCGGTCCGGGTGATGATGTCGAGCCCGCTAGAGAAGTTCCCGCAGCCACCCAAACACACCACCACTGGGTTCGCGCCGACGGCGGCGGTCGCCCGCGTTGGGCTCATAGCGTCGGCGCTCACGTCCGACAACGGACGGCTCTCCGCGACCGTCACAAATCATATTGGGCGCAGTACCGGCCAGAAAGATCTCACTTTGCCGCCGTGGGCACCCCGAGACGGCGAGCGCTCCGGACTCCGGATCAATCTCAAGCCGCTCAATCGAACGCGGCGGCACAAACATGCCGCGGGTTTGAACACCGAACGATTCGCGGACAAACGATGCCCAAATCGGCAGCGGACCCTGGCTACTTGAAACCCCGATGCTGCGCGGCTCGTCGAAACCGATCCACACCACGGCCACGAGTTCCGGCGTAAAGCCGACGAACCACAGATCGTGCTCGTCATCCGTGGTGCCCGTCTTGCCGGCAATTGCGCCCCGAAAACCCATCTGACGAAGCCGCCTCGCCGTGCCCTTATTCACCACGCCCTCGAGTAGCGAGACGCCGAGGTAGGCGAGCCCCGGATCGAGGACCTGTTCAAGCTTAAGGCTGCGTTGTTCAAGCGTCTGGTCGTCGGCGGTTACGTCCTCGAAGGTGTGGGGTGTTGGGCGCACCCCACCACTGGCCAGCGTCGAGTAGGCGCGCGCGATCTCAAGGGGAGAGACGGCCGCCGTACCCAGGGCGAGACTCGGCACCTTCGGCAGATAACTCGTTATTCCCATTCGCTCGGCCATCTCGGCCACCCGCTCGATCCCAACGTCCAGAGCAAGCCGCACAGAGGGCACGTTGAGTGAGCGCTCGATTGCGCTGCGAAGCGCGACAGGACCTCGAAATTTGTGGTCGTAGTTTTGCGGGCGCCAGACACCGTCGCGGGTTTCGATCTCAAGTGGGCTGTCGTCGAGAAAACTCGCCGCGGTTGCGACCGGCCCACCCGGGCGCTGCTCGAGCGCTGCCAAGTAGATGAAGGGTTTAAACACACTGCCTGCGGGACGTCGGGCCTGGCTGCAGCGATCGAATTGCGAGTGTCCGTAGCTGCGGCCCCCGACCAGGGCCAGGATCTCCCCTGTCTGTGGGCGCATGGCGATGAGGCAGCCCTGCAGTCGCTTTGTCGGGTCGGCATTTACGAGTGAGGGATTACGGCCTTCAATCGCTTCGAGACCCTCTACGAGTGACCTCACCGCCGCGCGTTGCAAACGGGAGTCAAGCGTCGAGTAGATACGCAGGCCTTCGGTTTGCAGCAGGCTGCGATCGTAGACCTCGGGAAGCTGACGGCGTAGGACGTCGAGAAAGTAGCGAGCGTCACCGCCGTCTTTTGTTTGCGTTGCGACATCCAGGGGCGTTGCGCGTGCGAGGTTGAAGGTGTTCAGCTCAAGCCGGCCCTGTTTCCGCATCAATTCGAGTACGAGATTGCGACGCTCGGTTGCTTGCTTTGGGTTGCGATGGGGCGAGAGCCGATTGGGGCTCTGAATGATCGCGGCGAGCAGCGCCGACTCTGCGGGCACAAGCTCTCCCACTTTCTTGCCAAAGTAGAAACGCGACGCTTCTCCGACGCCGTGGATCGAGGTCGAGCCGCGACGACCGAGGTAGATCTCGTTTAGATAGCTCTGCAGGATCTGACGCTTGTCGTAACGGGCCTCGACGATCAGGGCCATCGTGGCTTCTTGAAACTTGCGGCGCAGAGTGCGCTCGGGAGTCAAGAAGAAGTTCTTCACCAACTGCTGCGTGACGGTACTGCCACCTTGTCGCACGCCACCGGCCCGCAGGTTTGCGAACACGGCCCCGGCAATGCGGGTCAGATCTACGCCGTGGTGGGTGGCGAAGCGGCGGTCTTCGACAGCGAGCACGGCATCGACCAAATGTTGTGGGATGTTGTTGATGTCGACCAGTTCGCGCTGCTCTCGGTCGGTGCCAAAGTAGGAGCCCACGAGTTCGGGCTCGATGAGCACGGCGCCCACTTCTCTTGAACGCGGCATCTCGCGCATTTCCGCGATAGCGCCGTTCTCAAAACGAATCACGATGTCGCGTGCGGGCTCTGGGCGAGTGGGATGGCTGAACGCGCGAAGGTGGACACGCAGACGGTTCTTCGACCAACGGTAGAGGCCGGGCCTAAGCGACCGGCCGTTGGTAACGGTTTGCTCGCGGTACCCCGCACGAGCCAGAGTGCCGCGCAGGTCGATCTGTTCGACATCCAGACCGGGATACAGAATGCCCGGCGCAGAATAGACCTTGGAGGGGACAAAGAAGCGCTGGCCCTCGAAGCGTTCGACCACAATCCGGTCGAGGCTCAACAGCCACGACGAGGTCGCGATGCCACCAACGAAGGCGGCAACGACCAGGGCCCTTACAAACAGTGTGCGTACGCGGTGGTGGCGGCCGGGGGCGACCTTCTTCGAGGCGGATTTGCGCGCCGGCGCTTTACGCGCTGCTTTCTTGCGTTTTGCCTGTGTGGAATCCTTGGTCACCCGGGCCCCCCAATTGGCCACCTCTCCCCGGGGGCTCACCCTCACCCCACAAACACGCTAGCAGCCACAAACGGATCGTGACTGAAACCCGCATAGAGCTTGTGATGGTGGTTGGAAACCGCGAAGTTACCCGAGTTCAAAAAGGCGGACCGATCTGCGGTATCCGCGATGAACGATGAAGAGCAATAGAAGAGCAATGCCGAAGAATACGATGGGTAAGATGGGCAAAGAGAAGAGTAAAACCGAGAAGAGCCCGCAAACGGGCGACGAAGCGAAGTCGAAAAAACTGTGGGGCGGACGCTTCAGCGGCGCCACCGACCCGACCGTCGAGCGCTTCAGTGCCTCGGTGCATTTCGATAAAGCGCTCGCTCGCTTCGACATCCGGGGCTCCGTTGCCCATGCGCGCATGCTCGGCCGAGCCAAACTCATCCCAGCCGAAGACGCAGACGCTCTCGTCGCAGGCCTTCGCAGCATCGAAGCCGACATCGAGGCGGGCACCTTCCACTTCGACCCGGCCCTCGAAGACATCCACATGAACATCGAATCGCGGCTGCGAGAGCAGATCGGCCCCGTCGCCGGACGCCTGCACACCGGCCGCTCGCGCAACGATCAAGTGGCAACCGATACAGCGCTTTACTTGCGCGAAACGTGTTGGGCAACGCAGATGAGCTTGCTCGAATTTCAACAAGTCCTTCTCGAGCGGTGTCGCGAACACGTCGACACCGTATTGCCCGGCTATACCCACTTGCAACGCGCCCAGCCCGTGCGGCTCGCCCACCATTGGCTTGCCTATGTCGAGATGCTTGGACGCGACGCCGAACGCTTTCGCGATCTGCGCAAACGCATTCGACGAAGCCCGCTCGGTGCAGGTGCGCTCGCTGGCTCAACGCTGCCCCTGGATCGCGCCGACACCGCAAAAGCCCTCGGCTTTGACGAACCGACCCGCAACAGCATGGACACCGTTGCATCGCGAGACCTCTCGCTTGAGTTTCTCTCAGCCGCGGCCATTTGCATGGTCAACTTGTCGCGCATCGCGGAAGAGCTCGTCCATTGGTCGAGCGCCGAGTTTGGCTTTGTTGAACTCGCCGACGCGTACTCGACGGGCTCAAGCCTGATGCCGCAAAAGAAAAACCCCGATGTCCCCGAACTCGTGCGCGGCAAATCGGGCCGAGCCGTTGGCAACCTCGTCTCGCTGCTGACCACGATGAAGGGCCTGCCTCTCACGTACAACCGCGACATGCAGGAAGACAAGGCGCCGCTATTCGATTCGGCCGAGACCGTGCGCGATTGCCTTGAGGTGATGGCGGGCTCGATTGCCACGCTCACCGTCCATAAAGAACGAATGGCCGAGGCCGCACAAGACCCGATGCTGCTGGCCACCGACCTTGCAGAGATCCTCGTCGTCGAAGGCGTGCCGTTTCGCGAAGCCCATGAAGCTGTCGGGAGCATTGTCGGCCATTGCAGTCGAGAGCGCGTCGCCCTCACCTCGTTCAGCAAGGCTCAAATGCAGGAGTTTCATCCCGCGTTTCCCGACGCTTCGGCGCAGTTGTTGAACCTTGAGCGCAGCTTCGCGAGTCGAGACCTGATCGGCGGGACGTCGCGCAAACGCGTGAGCGAAGCACTCGACGTCGCGATCCGCGAGGCCGAAGAAGAAGCGATCGCCCTCGAGGCGGTCCGCGAGCAGATCATGGACCCACGATGAACCGCCGCATTTCCACACCCCTTTGTGCCAGCCTGGGCATTTTCGCCCTGTCGCTCGCCATTGGCTGTGGAAAGTACGGCAGGCCCGAGCGCATTTCGTACGAGCCCAAAGCTGCGGCCGCAAGCGATGCGGTGGCCATCATTTCCGAGCCCGTCTCCGAGCCCGGTGCCGATCTCGACTCCGACGAAGAGCCCAAGCGCGACAAGCCGAACAAGCCCTAGGGCTGTCGCGCCGCGTGCGCCGCGACCGCCCTGTTTCGTCCCGATGCCCCGCCCTCGTTCATGCGGCTAGGCATCCCCGATTGCCAGCCATCTGAACACAAGCGCGTGTTTTGGCCAAGCAATGGGGGAACCCGGCACCTTGCTTCTTGTTTGCAGCGCTTGATGCGGATGCCGGTCTTTTTGACACCAACGTTTTGACTTAGGATCGACTCCAATGAGTAATCACATCACCCTCGTTCCATTCACGAAAATGCACGGCGCCGGCAACGACTTCGTTGTCCTCGACGCCATCCGCGACAGCCTGCCCAAGGACCTCGCGGAGTTTTCGCGCCATATCTC
>JBLHOB010000290.1:0-4894 GCA_047619425.1 Myxococcota bacterium | reverse complement strand
TTGAAATCGACAACAGCGTTGGTCTCGAAACCTTCATCGGTTTTACCGAGAGCTTTCAACGCGACTTCGCCAAAAGTCACGGCGCCGCGGGCGCCTTGTTTCGCTTGCGCGGACTGCTCGGGAAACTATTTGGCTGGGACGCAGATGAAGACGAGAAGGCTCCGCGCGTCGCCCTCCCCATCCCCGGCTGTGCAGAGACGACTCTGCGCTCCCGTCTCAATGAAGAAGAACAAGCCATCCAAGCACGCGGCGCCGCCGGTAGCCGCGACAATTACAGCGGATCGAACTTTGGCCTCGTGTACAAACTCGACGACGAAAGCCTCGCCGAGATCTCAAACAAAACCGTCCATGCGTTTTTGCACTTGGGCCGGGTGCCGGTTACAAAAACGACCTGGTCACCTGAGATGGCGGTTTACGTAAAACCTCGCGGACGATTTGGCCCCATCTACATGGCCGCCATCGCACCCTTTCGTCACCACATCGTCTACCCAGCCATGATGCGCGGCGCGAAGAAGGGGTGGCCCGACTATCTAGAAGCGCACGACGCGGCAGCGAGCCGTTGAAGTCTGCTTCAGCGGCTGGCGAGACCGGCGACTAGCAGCAACGCCGCGACACGAGCGACTAGCCTTAGGCCGATGCGCCCTGTTTCCCGCCGAGGTGCAAACCGAGAAGCGTCGCCGGCAGGACAATTGCCGCGGCGAGAGTGCCCGTCCAAAGTCCCTTCACGACGGCGTAGGCTTCGAGGCTCATCGAGTTTGCCAAGAGACCCACGACACCAAGCGCGACAACGCTCGCGAGCGCCCCGGCGACACCAAAGGCGCTGCAGCCTACCCACCGATTCTGTGTCGAGATGCGTTGCAAAACAGACGAGGTCAAGGGCACCGGAGCCATGACGCCTGTCACGGCTTTGCGTCGGTGTATCTCCATAACGATGGCCGAAACAATGGCCGACAGAATGAAACCGGTGGCGATGAGATCCGGGCCAAAAGCCGGCTCGGTCCACATGGAAAGCACTTCGCTGCCACCCATTAACCAAAGGGTGAGGCCGCCATTTATCGCGGTATTGAAGATGAAGTTGCTAATCGCAGACTTTCGCACTTCCGCACCAAATTCGACGTCGCTCATTGCTTCTCCTTTCGACACGGCTGTATCAAACCCGAAACCTCCTCCGCAACGACCCGTGCACTGGGGGCGTTGCGGACGAGAGGCTATGCCGTCTCGCGCGTATAGTGATCAATCCATTCGTGCAGGCGCTGGTTGCCCAACTCGTTGCGGCCGAAGGTTACCTCATCGATCGCTCCGGACTCCATGCCTTGCTGCACCCCGGCGACGGTCGCGTAGTCTTCGTCTCGGACCGTTGCGTGAAATAACTCGACTTCAAAGTCTGCGCGGTCAACCTCCTCTTCTGTTTCAGGTAGCCGTTTTCGCAAGAAGGTCTGAATCGTTTTCGACTGGCTGGAGGTTGGTCCGGGAAGCAACTGTGACACCAGGCCACCGGTACCGCTCTGCACAGCCAGCGACACGTTGGGAAAGAGCGTTCGCACGAAGCCGAACCCGTCGTCCTGTTCCCAGGTCTCGGGCGCCTGCTCGCCGAGTTTCGCAATGTCCTGGTTTGCAAACCCGATGCGCTGATGAGGACCGAAGTGGTCAAATGTATTGAGGGCCCCCTTGGTAAAGCGGCCAACCGTATTCCGGTGCAAGACCTCGAGGTGATATCCATCGACATACCCGTCGTGCACTGCTTTCCAATTCGCCGACACCAGCTCACGCCGGGCATAGACGTGCCACGAATCCATCTCAAGGCTCTCAAGATCGTCGAGCATGCCGCCCAGGTAGACATCCAAATCAAACGGTGCGTCTTTACTTAGGCTTACAAAGATGAGCCCCGCTCGTTCTTCGCAGGGCAGACGAACAAGTCCTTTCGTCTTTTTGTCGAGATCGCCAAATTGCTCCGACTTGTGTATCGAGACAAGCTCGCCTTCGTGATCGTAGGCCCACGCGTGATAGGGGCAGACGATCCTGCGACTCACGCCGCAGCCTTCGGCCGCCAGTCGACTGCCGCGGTGGCGGCAGACGTTCATAAATGCACGCACCACGCCGTCGTGACCGCGCACGATCAACACAGGGATGCCGACCACGTCGATTGCTTTGTATGCGTTTGGCGCAGCGAGTTCGCAACTGAATGCCAGCATCAACGGTAGACGCCTAAAGATGTGGCTCATTTCGCGTTCGAACCGCGCCGGGTCGAGGTAATACGAAACCGGCATGGTCATCGGCGCGTCGGCCCTATCCGTCGATGAGTTGGCCAGGTGTCCGAGTAGCCGCTTTCCCACTTCGACGTCTTTCGATCTCAGTTTCGTCATCGCCCTCGCCTCGATTGGGTTTGCCCCAATGTGTGTTCGGCTCAATCATGGGTCACACAACCTGCTGGTCTATGGTCGAAATCAGATCGCCGCCCAATTCACCGGTATCGCAACTTGCAGACTGATCCTAACATCTCACCAGTCTGTCAAGCACCTCAACCCATCAAGGCGCTACGCGTCTGTTCGAGTAGAGAGGAAGCCAACTTGGAACTCCACTACGCAACGCTCTGGGAAGCAATCTCGGATTCAATCGGTGACAACACCGCAGTGGTCTGCGGCGACACACGACGCAGCTGGACTGAGTACGAACAGCGATCGGCCAAACTTGCGGCGGCCTTTCAGTCTCATGGCCTCGGCCCCGACTCGAAGATCGGGATGTACCTCTACAACAGCAACGAATATCTCGAGACGCAATTTGCCGGAATGAAAATCCGCAGCGTGCCGATCAACGTCAACTACCGCTACCTCGACGACGAACTGCTGTACCTACTCGAAAACTCAGACGCGCGAGAAGGTCTACCCCGAAGAAGTTGAAGAGGCGGTCAAGCGTCACGACGATGTCATCGACTGCCTGGTCGTCGGAGTCGACGACGAAAAGTTCGGTCAGCGTGTAACCGCCGTCGCCTCGCTTCGACCTGGCAGTGACGTCGAAGGTGCCTCGATCCGAGAGACCCTGCGCGACAAGATCGCGGCGTACAAACTGCCCAAGCAGATCCTGATCGTCGACCAAGTCAAGCGAGCGCCAAATGGCAAAGCCGATTACAAATGGGCGCGGCAAGTGATCGAAGAGTCGCTTGCGTAGCGTCGGAGGCAATCATATTTTTCGACGCAAACGGAACGCGACTTTTCGTTGATGCCGCCGGCACCAAGCTCGAGCCCCGGGGCCCGACGATGCACGAGCGGGTGAGGTGATCGGTATCGAAGAACCCATCGCGATGGGCAATTCGCTTGGTGGCACGGCCTGCATGTCTTACGCGATCAATCCGCGCTAGTTGGACGAGCCGTCGCTCACTGTTGCAACGTAAGCAGCGAAGGCGTCCGCAACATCTTGCACGCTTGCGGTGCCAATGCGCTCGATCACAACCCAGTTGAGCAAACTTCCGATGGGCCCCCACAAAACCGTGTAGGACATCGTGGTTTCGATCCGGTCTCCCTCGGCATCTGAAACGAGGCGATAGCGAAAGAACGCCTCGCCAAACGGAATGGGCGGGCCATCGTCGCCTTTGTGGAGTCGAAGTCGGAAGCCCTCTCCTTCTGTCCACTCGACTACAGTCTCGTCGAGGTAGTCATCCGGCCCAAGGGCCACTCGGCGACTGGCAGCTACGTCGCGGTGACTCGAAGTTGTGAACTCGACTCCAGTAACACGCGGCACATAGTGCTGCGCGGCGGACAAGTCTTGCAGGGTTTCCCATGCCGTAGCTGCACTGACGGGAAGAGCCGCCGAGCCGCGAACACTGACAAAACCGCCTGGCTCACCGCTGCCGCTGCAACCTGTTTGTGCGATCAACAACACGGCGATCCCACAAAACCACATCGCAACACTTCGGTTCATCAGTTTGCTGCCTTCTGTTCGCCGCGAATCAACAACCCCGGCAACGCGCCCGTAGGCTCGCCGTTTTCGAACACCACCTCGCCCGAAACCAATGTCGCACGATAGCCAGTCGCTCCCTGATACAGGCGACGTCCGTTGGCCGGAAAGTCGTAGCGAACCTCAGGTGTCGTGAGACTGAGGTTTTCAAAATCGATGATATTGACGTCGGCTTTCATGCCCGGCGCCAGTACACCACGATCGTTCAGCCCGTACTGCCGTGCGGTGTCGAGGGTCTGACTGCGCACTGCAAATTCGAGCGGGATCCGTTCGCCCCGGGAGCGGTCACGCACCCAGTGCATCAGCATGTACGTCGGTGTCGATCCGTCACAAATCGACCCGCAGTGCGCACCACCGTCCGCAAGAGACAACCCGGTTGACGGGTTCATCATGGTCTCGCGAATGGCGTCGAAGCTGCCCGTCGCATAGCCAAAGAGGGGGAAGTAGATGAGTCCGCGTCCGTCGAGATCCATCAATGCGTCGTAAACCAACTCGGCTTGATTTTTCGTCCCCGCACTCGCTCGAGCCAAAATCGAAGTATTCGGATCGGGTTCGTATTCGTGGCCGTTGCCCATGGCGAACATTTTGTGTGTGCTGCCCACTAGAAACTGCACCATCGCGGGCGGGATCGGCGCATCCTTCGGCAAGCCATCGGTGCGAATCGTTCCGTCGCCAATGAGCGCTGCCTTCATCTCCGGCTTACGCAGCTCGCGTAACCTCTCCTCAATTGGAAGGCGTGAAATTTTGACGTAGTCGGGATGTCCGAGGAACGGATGTACCGTCGTCTCCCACCCCATCATCACACTCACCGGACGGCCCGAAAATTGCCCGCGCAAATTGTGCAAGCCTTCGGCGCGGCACTCGTCGAGCAGGCGCAATGACTCTTTGTAGAGATCCGGATTCTCGTCGATCTGCTGCAAATTGAACGTCACGACCCGGCCCG
>JBLHOB010000289.1:0-4906 GCA_047619425.1 Myxococcota bacterium | reverse complement strand
CCGAGCCCGAGCCCGAGCCCGAACCCGAACCCGAACCCGAACCCGAACCCGAACCCGTTCGGGTTAGCCTCCGCGAGCGCCTCAGCAAGACCAGCCAAAACCTGGTTGGCCGGCTGGGCAGCATGCTCGGCGGTCGCACCGTCGACCAGGACGTTCTCGACGAACTCGAAGACCTGTTGTTCACCGCAGACCTTGGGGTTTCGACCGCAGAAGACTTGCTCGCGACGGTCAAGAATCGCGCGATGGGCAGTGATGCCGCGCGGGTGCGTGAAGTGTTGCGCGAGGCGATCGTCGAAAAGCTCGCCAAGGTCGAGTCGGAGGGCCCGGTTGCGCTCACAGTGCCCGGGCCGCATGTCGTGCTCGTGCTCGGAGTCAACGGCTCCGGCAAAACCACCACCATTGGCAAACTGGCCGCTCAGTACACCGCCGAGGGCAAGAAAGTGGTGCTGGGTGCTGGCGATACTTTCCGTGCTGCAGCGGCAGAGCAGCTGATGGTGTGGGGAGAGCGATCTGGCTCCGAAGTGATTTCAGGCAAATCTGGCGGTGATCCCGCAGCGGTGGCCTTCGACACGGTAAAGGCCGCAATCGCCCGCGAAGCGGACGTCTGCATCATCGACACGGCAGGGCGTCTACAGACCAAGAAACCGTTGATGGAAGAGCTCGCCAAGATCAACCGCATCATCAGCCGAGACTTGCCCGATGCGCCCCACGAATGCCTGCTCGTGCTCGACGCGAACACGGGGCAAAATGCGATCAGCCAGGCACAGCTCTTTACCGAGGTCGCAACCGTGACGGGCTTGGTGTTGACCAAGCTCGACGGTACGGCAAAGGGCGGCGTGATCGTTGGCCTCGCGGACGAATTCGGTATCCCGGTTCGCTACGTCGGGGTAGGCGAGGGCATCGATGACTTGCGCCCCTTCGATGCGAGTGAATTTGTCGACGCACTATTCGAGGAAGGCTAGTCCCAGCGGCTATGATTTCTCTTTCAGATGGGTTGCAGTCGAAGGAGGAAGCCGGTGAGTGATAAGCGATTCGTCATGGCCCTTGATCAGGGCACCACGTCGTCGCGTGCGATTCTTTTCGACGCAAGCGGCCGTGCCGCGGCAATCGACCAATACGAGTTTGAGCAGCACTTTCGACAGCCGGGTTGGGTCGAACACGACGCTACCGAGATTTGGGACAGCCAGCTGCGCGCGGCACGAGGTGCCCTCGCTAAGGCGAATGCCAGCGCGTCGGATATCGCGGCCATCGGCATTACCAACCAGCGTGAGACGGCCGTGGTGTGGGAGCGGGAAACCGGCCAGCCCATTCACCCCGCCATCGTTTGGCAATCGCGGCAAACCGTGGGCATTTGCGACGACCTGCGCGCGAGAGGCTTCGAAGACGAAGTTCGCGCCCGCACGGGCTTGCTGATCGACGCCTACTTTTCAGGTACGAAGGTTCGTTTCATTCTCGATGCGGTCGAGGGCGCGCAACAGCGCGCGGAGGCCGGCGAGCTGTGTTTTGGCACAGTCGACTCGTGGCTGCTCTACAAGCTCACTAAGGGCAGAGTCCACGCAACCGAATACTCGAATGCCTCGCGCACGTTGCTCTATAACATCCACGAGCTCGAGTGGGACGACGTCCTGCTCGAGGCACTGAACGTACCGCGCGCAATGTTGCCGGAGGTTTGCGACTCGAGCGGTGTTTTTGGCGACATCGACGCCGAGTGGCTCGGTGGTGAAGTGCCGGTGGCGGGCATTGCGGGCGATCAACAAGCGGCGCTGTTTGGGCAGGGCTGCGTCGAGCCCGGCTTGGCGAAGAATACCTACGGCACCGGCTGCTTTGCGTTGATGAATACGGGCGCCGATGCCCCGGTTTCGAAGACAGGTTTGGTTACGACGCTTGCGTGGGGACTGGGCGGGAAGGTCGATTACGCGCTCGAGGGCAGCATCTTTGTGGCGGGCGCCGCTGTGCAGTGGCTGCGCGATGGCTTGGGGATGATCAAGAGCGCCGCCGAAACGGAAGCCGCGGCCCTCGCCGTGCCCAATACTGGAGGCGTTTATCTCGTGCCGGCTTTCGTCGGGCTGGGTGCACCGTATTGGGACGAAAGGGCGCGAGGTGCCTTGGTTGGGCTGACACGAGGCACCGAGCGCAATCACATCATTCGCGCGACGCTCGAGTCGATCGCATATCAGACCCGCGATGTGATGGATTGCATGGCCAAAGACTCGGGGATCAGCTCCAAGACCCTGCGCGTCGACGGCGGCGCTTGTCAGAACGACTTCTTGATGCAGTTTCAGGCCGACATCCTCGGCGTAGCGGTAGAGCGCCCCGACGTGCTGGAGGTGACGGCTCTCGGTGCCGCGGCACTGGCTGGACTGGGGGTTGGCTTCTGGCGGGAGTTGTCTCAGCTCGACGAGGCGACCGGGCGTCGTACAATTTTTGAACCGGACATGAGCGTTGATCAACGCGAAGGGCTCTACGCCGGTTGGAAAGAAGCAGTCGAGCGATCGAAAGACTGGGCGGAGGACTGATCGGTGGCAACCACCAAGCGACCCGTGCCAAGCGAAGAGGGCTATCGCGTCGTAATCGCCCATCGCGGCGCCAAGGCCTACAAACCCGAGAACACGATCGCGGCCTTTGAGCTCGGCGTGGCCCAGGGCGCCGATATGTTGGAGACCGATCTCCATCTGAGTCGCGACACAAAGATCCCCATTTCTCACGACGCCACCCTCGAGCGCTTTGAGCGAGAGGGCGAGCTCTCGGATCTAACCCTCGAAGAGCTGCGCGAAGTTTCCCGTCGCTCGTTCGACGCGCGTGGGTCGGGGGAGCAGTACGAGCCGATCCCGACCCTCGAAGAAGTGCTCGACCGGTTCGGTGAACAGATCCCGATCAACCTGGAGATTAAGACCGACGCATCGGGCCGCGCCTATCCCGGACTTCAGCGAATGGTCTTCGACGAAGTTGTCGAACGAGGCCTGTTGGGAAAAACCCTCTTCTCGTCCTTTTCAGACGATGCGCTTAGGGAACTCCGAGGGTTTTCGGAAGAAGTTCGGCTGGCTGTGCTCGTGGACCCGCGAGCACCGGAGGGGATATTCGGCAGGGCGGCCGCGGTTTCAGCCGAAGCGGTCAATCCGCATTTCGTCAACGCCAGCGCAGATTTGGTGCAAGAGGCCCATCGAATTGGGCTCGCGGTCTACGTCTATACCGTGGACGACCCGGAACAGATGGGGGAGCTGTTCGACCGCGGAGTCGACGGAATCTTCAGCAATGCGCCGGATGTACTCCGCGCGGTCGCCGACTCCTTCGCGGCCTAGCGCCTAGCCAGGCCTTTACCCCCGGGGGGTGCAGCGTTCTGGTGCGGCCTTGTGCGGCACTTCGCCTTGACACTAAATATTCGATCGTTTATGGTGGCTCGATCTAAAAACTCAACACTCTCGCGAACTTAGCGTATTTTACAAACTCCATATGCAGTGGGTCCTCACTGCAAGCCGCCGCAACTTGTCGAAACGACAGACAAAGAACAGACAAGCGACCCGCGGTTTAAAGTTACGAGTAGGTAGTACTGGAAAAATTCGGTTCCGCGAAATAGCGGCATCGCGAGAGTACACCCTCGATATTCGAGCTCACCTCCACGAGCCGAACACATCGAGGCGGACAGCAGAGCAATTGATGAAGCACTTTGGCTTGCCCTCGAAAGAGGGATTATACGACCCCCGTTTTGAACATGATGCATGCGGTATCGGCTTTGTGGCGAATCTCCACAAGCCTTCCCACAAGATCGTTCGCGACGGCATTCATATTCTCGAACGCCTAACACACCGCGGTGCGGCGGGCTCCGACCCCGATAGTGGCGACGGCGCCGGCATTTTGATGCAGAGCCCGCACGGCTTCTTGCAGAAGGTGGCCGACGAGGCCGGCTTTGGCGTCGGCGATGCCGGCACGTACGCATCGGGTCACATCTTCTTCTCAGACACTCCGGACGAAGTCAAATGGCAGCGCTCTGTCGTCGACGCGACCATCGTCGCCGAAGGCCAGACGCTGATCGGTTGGCGCGAAGTTCCTATCGACCCGATGAAGATCGGCGTGACGGCACGCTCGACGCTGCCGGCTATCTGGCAGGTCTATATTGGTCGGGCCGATGGCCTCGATCAGGACGCGTTCGAGCGCAAGTTGTACGTGATCCGTCGCATTATTGAGAACACGATCGCCAAGAAGAACCAGTGCTTCGCAATTCCGAGCCTTTCGTCGCGCACCTTCCTTTATAAGGGCCTGATGATGGCCCACCAGGTCGCGGGCTTTTTTCCCGACCTCGACGACGAGAGCATGGAGTCCCAGGTCGCGTTGGTGCATCAGCGCTACAGCACCAACACATTCCCCAGTTGGGACCTCGCACAGCCTTTCCGTTATGTCGCTCACAATGGCGAGATCAACACCCTGCGCGGCAACGTCAACTGGATGCGCGCGCGCCAGGGCACAGTTGAATCCGAAGTCTTTGGCGACGATCTCAAGAAGCTCTTCCCGATTATCGTCGAAGGTGCGAGTGATTCGGCGCAGTTCGACAATTGCCTCGAGTTCTTGACCCTCGGCGGCCGCGATATCTCGCATTCGCTTTTGATGATGGTTCCGGAAGCTTGGGAAAACCAAACCGACATCAGCCCCGATCGACGCGCCTTCTACGAGTACTACTCGTGCATGATGGAGCCGTGGGATGGGCCGGCCTCGATGATCTACACCGACGGCCGTGGCGTTGGCGGTGTGCTCGATCGCAACGGTCTGCGCCCCTCACGATTTGTTCTTACCAAGGACGGTACCGTGGTGATGGGTTCCGAGGTGGGCACGCTTCCGATCGCACCCGAAGACATTGAGCGCAAGGGACGGCTCGAGCCAGGCCGTACCTTCTATATTGACCTCGAAGAAGGTC
>JBLHOB010000288.1:0-4920 GCA_047619425.1 Myxococcota bacterium | reverse complement strand
GACGATGACGAGCAGTGGGCCCCAGGCGCCCGAGTCCGTCAGCAATTCTCGGAGATGCTCTGGATCGAGATACTGGAACAATCCGCCGAAGTGGGCGAGCGAGGCGATGGTCAGCACTGCGGCGAGAAGGATAAGTCGATTTCGCATGTATGTGTTGATGACAGTAACGCGAGGGAGCGAGTATTGCCGCTCCATCGGTGCCTTGAGGGCTGTGGGGCAAGCGGAAGCGGTCGATTGCACGCATGGCACCGGCCGGTGGCGCTACCTAAAGTGCGCGAATCATTGAGCATCATTCGAGCGGCCCGCCGCAGCGAGCGTGAGCGTTTGAGGGTGTAAAGTTTTGTAAAGGAGTCGTCGCATGTCTTATCAAAATATTTCGGTTGTCGAAGAGGGCCCTGTCGCGATCATTACGATCGAACGCCCCGAGGTTCGCAACTGCGTCGACGGACCGACGGCCCTCGAACTCGCCGACGCCTTTCGCGACTTTGATGCGAACGAAGCGCTTGCGGTTGCGATTCTGACCGGGAGCGAAGGCGCGTTTTGCGCAGGTGCCGATCTCAAAGCCGCATCCGAAAGGCGCGGCAATCAAGTAGACGAAGAGGGCGACGGTCCAATGGGGCCAACGCGTATGCTGCTCAGCAAGCCAGTCATCGCGGCAGTAGAAGGACACGCGGTTGCGGGCGGGATCGAACTCGCCGTGTGGTGCGACCTTCGCGTCGCTGCACGCGACGCAGTGTTTGGGGTCTTCTGTCGTCGCTGGGGAGTACCATTGGTCGATGGCGGTACGGTCCGCCTGACTCGATTGATTGGTCATAGCCACGCACTCGACATGATCTTGACTGGGCGACCGGTTTCGGGCGAAGAAGCGCTGCGCATGGGGTTGGCGAACCGGCTGGTTGAGCCCGGTACCGCGCTGCAAGAGGCGCTCGTGCTGGCCAATCAACTTGCGAACTTCCCACAGCGGTGTTTGCGTAGCGATCGCTTGAGTAGCTACCAGCAGTGGGACCTCGATCAGGAGGACGCGTTGAAACTCGAAACCCGGCTTGGGCTAGAAACCATCAAAAGCGGCGAAACACTCGAAGGCGCAAAACGATTTGCTGCGGGCGCCGGTCGGCACGGTAAGTTCGAGTCCTAGCCGGCGGCTACCGTTTGAAGGCGCGGTTACCAGCCGAATTCGACGAGAATTTTCTGAGCCAGCGTGCGGATTTCTTCCCAGCACTCGTCATTCGTAAAGGCGTCGTCGGTCCAAAGTTCGAAGTTTTCGGGGCCGGAGATTGCGTTGAGGGCGGAGTCGAGTGCTTGAAGCGTGAGCAACTGCGCGTCTTCGGGCAGTGTCGTCATTCCCTCCATGTACCCGGTGTACCCCTCGTCGAACCAAAACGCGAGCCTGTCTGCACAGCCTTCGTCCGCCGCGTGGCTCGCCAGTGCCTCGCGACTCGACAGCGAGAGGTTGTAGATGGCCGTGTAGAGGCTGGCCTCTTTAGGGTCGGAGATCGGGTGCTTCATTGAGTGCGAGTCTATCGCCGTAGCCGCAGATGTCGAACGCTTGTGGTTTGCGCGGGCGTCGATAGCGTTGCGTGGTTTCGATGTGCCCATCCCGCGCGGGGGCAGCGCATCGAGTAAGCCAAGCTGTGGAGAAAACGTGGAATTCGATCTTGTCAGAAACGGTATTGAGACTCAATTTATCGACGCCAACGGCATGCGCTTTGAAACCCTCACTGCGGGCGACCCCAACTCGCCCAAGCTCGCGCTGCTACTTCACGGTTTTCCCGAGCACGCATACTCGTGGCGCTACCAAATGCCGCTGCTGGCAAAGCTGGGTTATCGCGTATGGGCACCAAACCAACGGGGCTATGGCAACACGACTCGCCCAGCGCGCCAAGCCGAATATCATCTCGACCGACTTCTCGAAGATGTTGCTGCATTGATTGACGCGTCAAAGGCCGAATCGGTGACGTTGATTGGACACGATTGGGGCGGCATCGTCGGATGGATGTTTGCACTCAGAGGCATTCGCCCTCTCGAGCGATTCGTGGTGATGAATCTCCCGCATCCACAGCGCTTCCACGAAGGCTTGCAAACCAAGGCCCAGCGCAAGCGTTCTCGCTATGCCGTGTTTTTCCAGTTGCCGTGGTTGCCGGAGTTTTTGTTTCGTCTGGGCCGCGCGAAGGCCATCGGGGATGCATTCCTCGGGATGGCGGTCGACAAGAGTCGCTTTCCGAGTGAAGTGCTCGATGTCTATCGCGACGCAGCCGCAAAGCCTGGTGCCCTCAAGGCGATGATCAATTGGTATCGCGCGAATGCGTTCACCGGGATGTTCAAGGAAAAGCATCCCGTTCTCGAAACGCCGACACTCATGGTTTGGGGCGAGATGGATACGGCCTTGGGGAAAGAACTTACTTACGGTACGGATGAATTGGTGCGCGATTTTACGTTGCGGTATCTACCCAACGCCTCGCACTGGGTGCAGCAGGATGCGCCCGATGCGGTCAACGAAATTTTGGAAGCGTGGCTTACGGACGCCGGCGTGCCGGAGTTTTCAGATATCCCTTCGCCCGAATCGGACACCGGTGCCGGAAAAGAAAACGCAAATGAAAACACAAAGGAAGAAGTTCAATGACGCGCTTGCCGAGGCCGAATCGCGAAGATTGGGACGAGGGAACCAAGAGTATCTTTGAGGGCAGGGTTGAGCCGTGTGATCAGGTCGCCGATCCAAGCGGAGAACAAGCTCACGGTCCCCCGAATATCCTTTGGACGATCGCTCACCATTCGCCACTGCTGCAGCCGTTTCTTGCGTTTGCGGCGACCCTTGCGCTGCGAGGCGTTTTGACACGCCGGGATTCAGAGGTTCTTGCGCTACGCACCGCGTGGAACTGCAACTCGGCCTTCGAATGGGGGCATCACGTGCTCTATGGGTTGGCCGAGGGGTTGAGGGACGAAGAGATTGCGGGCATCGCGACGGGGCCATCGGCAGGCTGCTGGGGCGAGAGAGACGTTTTGCTCCTCACTGCGACCGATCAGCTGACTGCAACCCACACGATTGATGAGGCAACCTGGGGGGCTCTAGCGCAGGCGTACGAGCCGGCGCAGCTCGTCGAACTTACGTTCGTCGTGGGCAACTACACCATGCTTTCGATGGTTGCGAACGCGACCGGGGTGCCGCTGGAGCCCGGCTTGCCGGCAATGCCGTCATAGAAGCGCTCCGCGAGCGAGGTGTTGCGACACCGGCAGTTGGGGCACTGGCACCTTTTAGGGAACCGGTTGCGTAGAGGGGACGCGGCGAATTGCGTATTCTTTTGCAATGAAAATGAAAACCCGTCGGCAAGTCTTTTTTTTGAACGTCACGATGCTGAGCGTTCTGATCGCCTGCTTCACATTTGCATTCGTCGAGGTTGGTTTCGCTGAAGATCACGCCGCCGCTGGCGCCGATACGTCCACCGCCATCGAGCAAACATCGAGTGAGGAAGACAGCGCCCCCGTCGACGTCGAGTCGACCGAGGGCGATGACGACGCGACGACTCCGTTCGGCGACGATGGGGAGGAAGTACAGGAAGAAGAGCAGGAAGAGGGCCCCGTATGCCACGGCGTCGTGACCTGCACCTTCTACGCCACCGGGCAGGTGCTCAAAATACCGTTTCGAATTATTGGCGGTTTGATCGACTTCTTGATCTAGCTTTTGATCCATCGCTGCAAGCTCGAGCGCTACCGCGGTACAGACAACGCCCGCCGCGCAAATGTGCCCGCCACCGCAGTATTCAAGCCTTCGAAGACAAGTGCTCCGTAGGTGTACTCCGACCCGCTGCCGTCCAGCAGCAAGCCGGTGAAGCGCCCTAGGAACAATCCCGCCGACAGGAAAAATACCGCGACCAGTGCTGTCTTCTCGAACTCGGCGTTCAGCAATGCGGTGAGACACAGCGCGCCGATGCCCGCTTGGAGCCCGCCATACATGGCGCGAATCTCGGTAGTGCCGGTTGCCGTTGCTCCAACAACACCTGCGATCTCTGCCAGATACTCCGGGGCCAAGACGCAGTAGAGCCCGTACGGAAGCCACAATAGTACGGAGAGGCCCAAGAAAATTTTGCTGCCGGTCATCGTGTGCTCCGTTGTTCTTTTGACTTTATGGTGGGGCTCGTCTTCATCGAGGTTTGACTAGCGCTCATGGCTCTGCGCTTGTGGCCGAGCGCGGATGAATCGCGGATGGATCGCTGTGTCGTGGCGGCTCCCCAGCGGGCTTAGGAAATGTCGCACCCCAGGTCGATCGTCCCCCCGCGTACGATCCCGGCGCGCAAGCCGCCGCGGTGGGCAAAGCCCGCAAGCACCGAGTCCCTGGTCAATCCGCGCAAATAGCCGCACGGCTCACACAAGCGGATCCCGCGCAGCATAACGTCTCCCACGCAAAACTCGCGGTCTACAAGCGCGTTGAGATCGACGCCTTCGGTCAGCAGGTTGCGTCGCATGTCCCGGGCGGTGAGAGGCTGGGGAGGGCTCGCTTCAGCTTGTTCCTTCTCGTTGAAGGCGTGAAGCTTCTCCACCTCAAAGAGCGTCACTTCGTGGTCCGGGTCTTGAACTTCGGGACTGAACTCGCCCGCGCCCACGAAGTAGCGATCGCCCACGATTCCCTTTCCAGCCACGAGCTCTGCGCTCGATACGGAGATGATGGGTTGGCCCGCGGTGGGTGCGATGTAGATGGATAGGAGTTTGCCGGCCATCGTTTACTTTCCTTTCGCTTGCACGACTGCGTCGGATCGAGGGACGTGCATGCACAGCAGTCTACGCAATCATTTGACGAGTGGAACCGGGGGCCTCAATTGCTCGCATTGCTGAACGCAGGGGAGGATTTGATCGCATCGGGCGTATACTCAAAAGGGGCTCAAGTAAAAACAGGCGCGGACCAAGATCGACAAGGCAAAGGCCGCGCCT
>JBLHOB010000287.1:0-4937 GCA_047619425.1 Myxococcota bacterium | reverse complement strand
GCACCGCTCGCGACTCCCAGCGCATTGGAGAGCGTCTCGGGGGATAATCCAAGACGCATTCCGGCTGCGAGAATCAGCACCCACAAGAAGTTGGTGTAGCCCTCAACATACTCGCCTGGGTTCCACACGATGCCGTGGCCCATGGCGAGGTTTTTCGCATAGCGAAAGCTGATGAAGGCATCGTCCCCTAGGAAGAAATACCGATCGACGTTGAGCGCGAAGACGCAGGCGAGCAGGATCGAGAGCAGCACGACCGCAGCGCTTTGGGCGTTCGGTGATTCGAGTGCGGTGGTGATTGATCGGCGTAGTTCTTTCATCGCTCCATCACGAACACTCGACTCCGCCAGGCATGTGCTGCGGAGTGACCTCAATTTGTTGCACGGGCGGTACCCAAAACCCAAAACCGCCGTGTTTGTCCAGCATGGAGACTGTACCCAAGCCGCTACCCGCGTGGGTGGCGCAGCAGGGCCCGCGGATAATTCCATTGAGGGTGCACAACATACAGTGGCGTTGTAGCGGCAACGCTTGCGCAAATTCTCGAATCGTATTCAGATCACAGCGGCCGTCATCCGATGAAGACTGTGCGGGCCCATGGCTCGCAGGGAATCCATTTTTCGGAGAGTTGAGTTGGCCTCAAGCCAAAATAATTTTGTGCCCACCGCGTTGCGGCAGAACTATTGGCGTGTTCGCGAAATGGATACCACCGCCCAGCTGCGCGAGTGCGTGGACATGCTCGAGAATCCCGAAATTTTAGAGGCCGACTTGTTGATGTCGATCGACGCAGTCGAGGCTGGCTTTCACGATGGAACGCTCGAACGCGAATCTCTCACAGCGCGCGCAGATGCTGTAAGCGCACAAAACGTTCAGCCCGAATGGATGTACGAAGGGCGCGATCTGAGTGTTCTAGGTGATTCGGCTTCCTTCACCTGTTTGTCGAGCAATGTCGACGCCATTCCGCCTGTGACCGTCGCGGCCAAACAACAGACCGAAGGTTTCGACTTTGTGGGGATTACCTGCAACGCACTGGTTCAGCCTGTGATCGGCGCGGTTCAGTCCGAACGCGATGCCTCTGCGTACCCACTGTTGCTGCGTCTACTCGCCGGTCTCGTCGAGATGTCCCCCGCTGAACAACTCTCCAGGATGAAACCGGAAGCCTTCAATGGGGTGCTATCGCCTTCGCCCTGCTTGGATCTCTACGTGGTGACCTGGTACTACGACGACACAGCTGATCGCACGCCGATTTGCGAGTTCACCCGTGACATCGCGGAGCTTGCCAAGCGAGTGATCGCCGAGCAAAGCCCGATCGCGGATCTGCTGAACGACGTCGTATGCCTGCGAATGAATCCGGCGCGTTTTGACGGGCGCATGCGATTCGACTGGCGCGTCTAAAGGCGAGGCTGCGACGGGCACACTTGTCGCAAACGCAGCCGTGGATGCGTCGCACGTGTTAACACGCTGCCAACCTTGGCGGCTAGCAGCATGTCGTACGCGAATGCGTTTGGGCGGGGCCTGCTACGCGTTGTCGCTAAGCGGCTTCGGGTAGGTCTGTAAGCCGAGGCCAGCAAGTTCTTCGAGCACTCGTACGACCTGGCGGCTATAGCCAAACTCGTTGTCGTACCAGACGTAGAGCACGCAACTCTTGCCAAGGCAGATCGTGCTCCTCGAATCGACAATGGCTGCGTAGCGGTTGCCGACAAAGTCGGTCGAAACCACTTCGTCGGAGTTCGTATAGTCGATCTGGTTTACCAAATCGCCTTCGAGAGATTTTTTGAGCAGGTGATCGTTGACTTGCTCGACGGTGACTTCGGTGTCGAGGTCGAGCTTTAGAATGGCGAGTGAAACGTTCGGTGTCGGCACGCGGACTGCGTTGCCCGTCAAGACGCCATCGAGTTCGGGGATCGCCTTGCCAACGGCCTTGGCGGCACCGGTCGACGTGATCACCATGTTGAGAGCGGCGCTGCGACCGCGGCGCGCCTTCTTGTGATAGTTGTCGATCAAGTTCTGGTCGTTGGTAAAGGAGTGGCAGGACTCGACGTGGCCGCCGTTGATGCCGAACGCTTTGTTGACGGTTTCGAGAATGGGGACGATGGCATTCGTTGTGCAGCTCGCGGCCGAAAGGGCGTTGCCCATTTCGCAGATGCCCTTGTGATTGACGCCATACACGATGTTGGGGATGTCGTCCTTGCCCGGCGCCGTCAGCAATACCTTCGAGGTGCCGGGTGACTTGAGGTGACGTTCAAGGCCTTCGCGGTCGCACCAGATGCCGGTGTTGTCGACGACGAGTGCGTCTTCGATGCCGTACTTCGTGTAGTCGACGTTCTCAGGAGCGTCGGAGTAGAGCACCCGAATCATGTTGCCGTTGACGATCAGGGCGTTCTCGGTTTTGTCGAGCAACACGCTGCCTCGGAACAAACCGTGAACCGAGTCTCTGCGCAACAGGCTCGCGCGCTTCTCAAGATCGTCTTCACTTCCCTTGCGTACGACGATCGCACTGAGGCGCAGGTTCTCACCACCGCCGGTTTTGCCAACGAGAATTCGTGTTACGAGTCGGCCAATACGGCCAAAGCCATAAAGGACAACGTCGCGAGGCTTGTCGAGCACGGGCTTGCGACCGGTGTCGACTTCGGCCAATTCTTCGGCGACAAAGTCGGCCATACTCTGAACGGCACCCTTCTTACGCAGGTGCGTGAGCAAGTTGCCAATGTCGATGCGCGCCGGTGCTAAGTCCATCGAACAGATGGCCTGTAGCAACGGAAGTGAATCGGTTGTCTTGATTTCGGTCGCTGCGATCTGGCTGGCTGCTTGATGGAAGTTAATGATCTCCATCGGGCCGCGATTCACCAACGAGTTGCCGTAGCAAGTAATGATGACGCCGTGTTCGCGGTAGAGTTTTCCGACCAGAGGCAACATCGCCTCGGCGCACTGCTCACTTCGCTTCCACTCTCGTAGGTAGGAATCCGCTTTCTGGTTCCGCATCTGCGCACGTTCCTCGACAGCCGACATCAAACTTCAAGGCACCGCATCAATCGATTCACGCGGGCCTCTGCTCTCCCGATGTTGGTCCGGCCAGCAAGCCAACTTCGGGGTCGCATTATAGAACTCGGGTCGTAGCCTGGGGAGGCCGTGCGCCCAATTTCCCAGGGGTATCGGCATTGTGGAGTCAAAGGATGAGGCCGAACGGCCCCTGACCCACAGATGGGCCAGGGGCGCTATTTGGCGTGGGGCGCCCTTGGGCTGCCTTCTTAGCCGAGTAGCTGGAGTGCGGACTGGCTTGAAACATTCGCCTGTCCGAGCACCGAGACACCCGCCTGTTGCAACACTTGGTTGCGGGTGAGTTCTGCGGTTTCCGAGGCGAAGTCGACATCGCGGATCTGTGACTCGGCCGCTGCCGTGTTTTCGATCGCTACCGCCAGCGAGCGAATCGTTGACTCGAGTCGGTTTTGCACGGTACCGAAGCCCGCGCGGAGACTCGCGACTGTTGAGATGGCGGCATCCAACGTATCGATTGCGCTCGTCGCACTATCTGCCGTAGAAACGTTGACAGTGGATGTAACGCCGATCGCCGATGCTGTCGCCTCGGCACCACTCACTGAGATCGTGTCGTTGGCCGTACCCTCACTACCGATGTGGAAAGTGATGGCCGACGTGCTGTTGAGCAGTGAGCTCCCGTTGAACTGCGTAACGTTTGCAATGCGAGTGATTTCAGACGCGATGTCCTGAAACTCGTCGTTGATCGTCCCGCGCTCGGTGCTGCCCAACGTGCCATTCGCGGACTGAATCGCCAACTCGCGCATGCGAATCAGCAGTCCACTTGATTCGTTGAGTGCGCCTTCTGCAATCTGCAGCAGCGAGATGCCGTCATTGGCGTTTCGCGAAGCTTGAGAAAGGCCGCGTACTTCGGCTCGGAAACTTTCCGAAATGGCCAGACCCGCTGCGTCATCCGATGCTCGGGTAATCCGCAAACCCGAAGAAAGGCGCTGCAATGAATTCTGCAGTCGCGACGTTGTGTCGGCCAAGTTTCTCTGTGCATTGATCGAACTGATGTTGTTATTGACTCGAAGTCCCATACCGATTGATCCTCCTTGCGATTGGTCTTCAGCCCTGCGCTTCCGTGGCAGAGCCTAAGGTTGTTGGCGCCCCATTTCGTTACGCCGGAATTGATTGAGTGCCCTTCTCGAAACTCGTGCTGTTGTCGGGTCACTCTTTGTACGAGAGCCCGGACTTCCGAACTCCTTGGCGTTCTCTAAAGCAAAGGTGATGCCAATCCATTCTCACTGGAAAACGGCCCGTGGGTATGGTTCGAGAACGTGCAACTCATTTCGAAACCGCGCGGAATGGGAAGGACCCTTCAGTTGGTCGCTGAGAACGGCAGGTAAAATTGAGAAGGGGCGACGATCATTGCGAATTGAAATCACACTCCACAATGAAACGTCGATTTGAGATGTCGGGTGTTGATCGGGCCGGAGCAATGGGCTTTTTGCCGGCTACCGCGGCTCGGTGCAGCCCGGCAGTAGCGGGTCACTCACATCTTGCAGGCACAAGACGGCGACGACAAAACGCGGTGGAAAGTCCTGGGAGCCCATGAAGCTTGCGTCGATCGACATCAACGAATGGAGGATCGCACAGTCGTCGGCTTCTTTGATAGTTGGGTTAGGGCCGTCCGCAATCTTGAACCCCGATCGAAAACGTCTTGCTCGCGGGGCAAGGCCATTTCGTGGCCGCGGCGGTAAGCTTCGAGAATCAGTCGTCAATGCAACCCGATGCAGATGGAGAAACCATGATCGAGCTCTATAGCTTCCCGACCCCTAACGGATACAAGGTGAGCATCGCTCTTGAAGAGCTGGGACTCGGCTATGAGATCATTCCGATCAACATCGCTCGCGGCGATCAATTCGACAAAGAGTTTTTGCGCATCAGCCCAAATAATCGCATCCCCG
>JBLHOB010000286.1:0-4969 GCA_047619425.1 Myxococcota bacterium | reverse complement strand
ATCGACTCTTCCATCAAGGTGCCGCCAAAGTCATTGGCGCCACTGCACAAAGCCATCTGGCCGAGCTTGATGCCCATCTTCACCCACGAAACCTGAATGTTGGTGATCCAAGGGCGAAGGAACAGACGCGACACGGCAACTAGGCGCAAGTCTTCGTTCATCGTGGCACCCGCGCGGGCCCCCATGTGGTTGTACAAGGTGTTCTTCTCGTGAATGAAGCCCAGAGGCACAAACTCGGTAAAGCCGCCGGTGTCCTTTTGGATGTTGCGCAGGATGCCGAGGTGGTTGGCGATGTGCTCGGGCGTCTCGATGTGGCCGTACATCAAAGTCGACGTCGATCGCAGCCCAACCGAGTGTGCGGCGCGCACGATCTCAACCCAGCGATCGGTGTTGAGCTTGTTGGGCGAGAGAATATTGCGCACGTCGTCGTCGAGGATCTCTGCCGCGGTGCCGGGCATCGTCCCAAGGCCCGCCTCTTTAAACCAGGCGAGCATCTCGGTGAGTTCCATCCCACTCTTCTTGTGCGCGTGATCGATCTCTTCAGGCGAGAATGCGTGGATGTGAAGGTCGGGGTAAACGGCCTTGATGGTCGTCAGAATGTGGTGGTAATGGGTGTGGTCTTTTTGCGGATGAATCCCGCCCTGGATACAGACCTCGGTAGCACCGCGTGCCACGGCGTCGGCGCACTTTGCCAACAGCTCGGCATCGCTGCGGTCATAAGCGTCGGGCTCATCGGCGTGTCGGGCAAAGCCGCAAAACGAACAGCCCACATAACACACGTTGGTGAAGTTGATATTGCGACACACGACGTAGGTGATGTTCTCGCCGATGTCTTCTTTGCGGGCGAGGTCTGCCGCAGCGATCAGCGCGTGAAGATCGGCACCTTCGGTTTTGAGCAGAGCCGCGGCATCCGCGGTCGAGATCTCCGCACCGGAGAGTGCATTGTCGAGAATGCTTGAAATTGTAGGACTCACTGCGTTCGACAGTCGTTCGAGCATTACGCAGCCTCCTTATCGCTACCCGGTTTCACTTTGGCAAATCCCTTTGGGTCCATGAACTGCGGCAGAGCGTCCCAAACCGCATCGTCAAACCAGTCGCGTCCCGCGCTGATGTAGTTCGGATAAACTGGCAATCGCTCGCGCAGCTTCTGCCCGCCCGCTTCGGTGCGTTTGCGCAGTTCAGCAAGTGCGGGCCAAGGAGCTTCGGGGTTGATGAAGTCCACCGTCACCGGCGACACGCCGCCCCAATCGTTGAGCCCCGAGCGCAACAACAGCTCGAGCACTTCCGGCGCGAGATTTGGCGGCGCCTGAATATTCATCTCGCTACCGAGGATCAAGCGCGCAATCGCCACCCAACCGGCAACGTCTTTGTCGCTGATCGGCAGCACGTCGCGCATCTTCGTATCGGGCTTCGGATGGAAGGGCTGAACAATCACCTCTTGGATGTGTCCGTACTGCTCGTGCAAGTCGCGGATCGCAAACAAAGTGTCGACGCGCTCTTCATCCGTCTCGCCGATACCGAGCAACAAACCACTGGTGAATGGAATGCGCAGCTCACCCGCCTCGGCGTGCATGCGCAAACGACGCGCGGGCTCTTTGTCGGGGGCGTGAAAGTGCGGGCCACCCTTCTCGCGCAAACGCTGACTGGTGGACTCAAGCATCAAGCCAAGCGAAGCGTTGGAAGGACGCAACCGCGCCATCTCGTCTTGAGTCATGATGCCGGCATTGGTGTGTGGGAGCATGCCGCCGTCAAAAGCGACCTGACACGACTCTTCGAGGTAGTCACCGGTGGTTGCCCAGTTGCGCTCGGCCAGCCAATCGCGGTGATAGCCATATGCGATTTCGGGTTTGTCCCCGAGACAGAAAAGCGCCTCGATACAGCCGGTCTTCACTCCACCGTGAACGGCATCCGCCACATCTTCGAGTTCGAAGTTTTTCACTGCCGGATCGCCGGGAATCTTGGCGAAGGTGCAGTAGTTGCAACGGTTGCGACACAGGTTCGTAAGTGGAATAAATATATTCTTCGAAACGGTGACGATGTCACCTTTGCCCAGGCGCTTACTCTCGGCCGCGGCTTCAAGAACCGCTTCAAATACATGCGGGTCGGCAAGATTCGCAGCGAGCCGATTGGCCTCTGCGCGGCCGAGGGTCCCCTCTTCCAACGCCCGGCTGGCGAGGTGAGTTGCTTCTTGCTTTGACAAGCGAATTAAGGGATCGACAGGGCTCACGCTCAACCTCAGAACTTGTTCGATGCGGTTTGCGAGTCGGGCGCGCGACTCACCCGGACCGCTCCCGGGCGAATGCCGACTATACCCCACGGGCGAGCACAATCATTCGAAATTGTCAGCAAATCCCCATCTCGGTGTAACCGTCATCACAGCCAAATCGAGAGTTTCTGGCGATAGTTCTATGCAGCTAAAGGATAACTTCATGCAGCTTTCGCTGGCCAGACAGCCCATCAATCTAAAACAAACCCTCGTCGAGGCTCACCGCGCAAAGCTGCACGGCCGCTATGGCCGCGCGATCATCCTCTACCAATTTGCGCAGTCCCACGCGCCGGATAGCGCCGAGATTGCCAGTCGGCTCGCGCCGCTTCTCGCGCATGAGGGGCGAAACTTCGAGGCATGGCGCCAGTTTCAGCACGCTGGCCGGGCCCTGGTACGAGAGAACCACGCCGAGTGGGGCCTGTCCGTTTTTTACGAAGCTACGCGTATGTTGCCGATGGAATGCGACGCGTGGCGCCTGTGTGCGTCGCTTGAGAAAAGGCTGGGACGTCGCGAGCACGCCCTCGAAACCCTGCTCGAAGGACGTCGCCAGTTTCGCTCCCCGTTGCATCGCGATCAGGCGATGTCATTGCTCGAACTCGCGCGCAAGATCGAACCGTGGGCGCCGGACATCGTGACGGACCTTGCGGGGCTACTCAGCCAGAGTGGCCAACACGAACGCGCACAACACATGCTCGAAGTGCTGCTCGAGCGCTGCCCCGAAGATGAAATGTCGCGCGTACTGGCAACTCGCTCTCGTATCACCTGGGCCCCTACTCACCTTTGGAGCTGGGCCGAAAACCATCTGCGCGAGTTGATGCGCCCCCGCGCCACACGCCTGCGCGAAAGGTTTGGCTCAAGCCACTAATCTGGCCGCTAGGCGGCGTTAAGCATCTGGGCCGATTGCTTGGCACCCAGTGACGGTTATCCTGCAGCCAACGCCCTGCCCGAGGCGAGGAGAGCCAAGCGATGTCGACCAGCCCGTTTGATCCCAGCAAATACAAATGGCGCGAAGTCGAAGGCGACCCGACGCTTTCGTACAAGGTGCGACACGACTACACGGTGCTGGGTTACGACGCCGATGCGGGCACCCTCGACATGTTGGTCCGCTGGACGGGGGACGGAGGGCACTGCCCACTGCACCGCCACACCGCTACGACGACCGTACTTGTACTCGACGGCGAACAGCACTTGACGGACATCAACCCCGACGGCTCGAAGGGCGACAAGAAAGTGCGACAGGCGGGCGAGTATGCGCTTTCAGTCGGCAACGACCTGCCCCACCTCGAGCACGGTGGGAGCGAGGGCGGGGTCGCATTCTTTGGATGCCACACGTCGACCGGCTCGCTTTACGAGCTACTCGACGAGGACATGAACGTCGTCATGGACGTCACCATCGAAGGCCTCGTCGAAGACTGGGAAGCCAACGCATAGCTCCGAGTCCCACCGCGCGCCCAAACGTCAAGCCAGTACATGCGCGATCGTCAAAGAACGTTGTGAGCTTGCTGGCCTGCCATCACTCCGAGGGGGTCCGATGTCGAAGTCAAGTGAAACACCCGGCAAGCAAGACGAGAGTCTCAGCCCGAACCTCTACAGCCAGGAGTACCAAGAAAACCCTGCACCCGTCCTCGCGCAATTGCGCAGCCAAGACCCGGTGCACCGCAGCCAGCACGGCTACTGGTTCTTGACGCGCTATGACGACGTCAAGAACGCCTTGAAGGACTCCCGCTTCAGCAGCGACTGGGCCAAACGTCGCGGCGGCGGGCCACTCCACTCGCCCTTCACCGAGACGGATCTGGATCGCGCCAACCGCGAACTGATCCTCAGCTCGTTCAACATGCGAGACGGCGAAGAGCACCAGCGCGTTCGAGGCCTGGTTAATCTCGCGTTCTCGAAGGCCAGCCTTGAGAGCCGACGCCCGCGTCTTGAAGCGTTGGCAACGCGGCTGCTCCCCGAACCTGGCAAGCAGTTCGACCTCGTTAAAGACTTCGGCTTCCCTCTCCCAATCCAGATCTCATGCGAGATGATTGGCATTCCTGCCGAGAGCCGAGAACAGTTTCGAGCCTCGTTTGAAGACGCGGCGGTGCTCGGAATGCCAGGGCACAACGAAGCACAGCATAAGAGCGCATTGCGCGCCCTGGCCTGGCAGGTCGGGTACATGCGCGAGTTGTTGAACGAAAAGCGCACACAACCCGGTGACGATCTCTTGACCGCCCTTGTCGAAGCCGAGGAGGCAGGCCAACAGCTCACCCCAGAAGAAGCGATCGCCGCAATCGTGACGATCTTTACGGCTGCGGGAACCACCACGGAGCGCTTCGTATCAAGTGGCCTCTTGTTATTGCTCCAACACCCAGACGATTTCGAGCGATTGCGCAGTGATCGCTCGCTCATGCCAACCACCATCGACGAGATCCTGCGCTTTCACCACCCGGACCAAAGCACCAGTACGCCGCGATGGGTCACAGAAGATCTCGAGCTTCGCGGGAAGACGCTCACCCGCGGCGACACGGTTCGCTTTGGGCTTGGCGCCGCCAATCGGGACCCGGAGCAGTTCCCCAATCCCGAACACTTCGACATCGCAAGGACACCGAACCGGCACCTGTCCTTTGGCAAGGGTGCGCACTTCTGCCTAGGCGCAACGCTTGCGCGGCTCGTCGGCGAGGTGGCGTTTACCGCGGTGATGGACCGCTACGCAAACCTCACCCT
>JBLHOB010000285.1:0-4978 GCA_047619425.1 Myxococcota bacterium | reverse complement strand
GGGCCTTCGCGGCGTAACTCGCCGCAAGGGCGATCGCACGAGGAAGCACCTCGGCTTCGGGCAGTGCCTCGTCGACGATGGACTTGGCTTTCGCGAGATCGCCTCCGTAACGGGTGCCTGTCACGATTACCTCGTGTGCGGTTTGGGTAGGCAAGCGCGCTTGAATGATCGACGTCATGCCTGGGTGAAGTGGCATCTGCAAATCAATCTCCGGCATACACCAATATCCACGCTCGGTCCGCATGACGCGCGCATCGTGGCCAAGTGCTGTCTGTGCCCCAGCACCAAAAGCATGGCCGTTGATTGCGGCTACCGTGTAGGTGGGAAAGAACAATACGCGCTCCATGATGTGCAGCACCTTCGAGATGTATGCGCCGGCGCCGCCTGGCGGGTTCGAACCCACGTACTCGAGATCCAAGCCGTTGGAGTAGAACTTGCCAGTGCCCGTCGTGACGAGCGCTTTGGGACCTTCCGCCTTCTCGACTGCATCAAGTGCGTCGTTCCAACCATCAATGAAGTCTGGGCCGAAGCGATTTTCGCCGTTGTCCATCTGCAGAATGAACACATCACCTTCGCGCGATAGATTGATCATCTCAATATCGTATCGCGATTTGCTGCAGTTAGGCGCTGGGCGTTGCGCAAATCCAAGCCGCCCCACGGGCAAATCGCAGCGAGTCGCGATCTCAATAGAGCGGCAAGGTGGTTTTACTCGGGGCAATGGCCCTCTAAACTGGTGAGCCTCAAGTGGAAGCGCCGTCGAGGCTTCCCACTACACTTGCGGCGGAGATCATGAATGACACCCGAAGTCACAACGCGGAACTCAATTTGTCGATTTTGCCACGCCGCCTGCCCGATCCTGGTCGATTTCAAAGACGGTATCCCCGTCCGAGTTAAGGGCGATCCCACGAACCCTGTCTATCGCGGCTACACCTGCACGCGCGGCCGCGACCTGCCTGCACAACACGCTCATCCCGATCGCTTGCTGCATACCCAGAAGCGAACGGACAACGGCGACTATGTTCCCATCCCAAGCGATCAGGCGATGGATGAAATCGCGGCCAAGGTCACTGCCATTGTCGAAGAGCATGGCCCGCGAGCGGTTGCGATCTATATCGGCACCTCGTCCAATCAGTACGTTGCTGCTGGCACGGCCGGAGTAGGTTGGTTGATCGCCAATGGTTCGCGCATGGTTTTCGCCGCTGCGACAATCGACCAACCGGGCAAGCACATTGCCAACGCACTGCATGGCCGTTGGTTGGGCGGAGGCTATTTGTTTGATGAAGCCGACACCTGGATGCTGATCGGCACCAATCCCGCCGTGTCGATGGTGGCGACGGTCTCTTGTGCCAACCCGGCGCGACGCATGGCAGACGCTCGGAAGCGAGGGCAGAAGCTCATCGTGATCGATCCACGAAAAACCGAAGCCGCTCGGGACGCAGACATTCACTTGCAACCACGCCCGGGAGAGGACCCGACACTTTTGGCGGGCATGTTGAACATCATCATCGAAGAGGATCTCTACGATCACGACTTTGCAAACGAAAACACCAGCGGCTTTGACTTGCTGTCGGCAGCCGTTTTGGACTTCACTCCCGCCTACGCGGCCGAGCGCGCGGGTGTCCCCGAACAAGACTTGCTCGACGCAACGCGCATGTTCGCAGCGGGCCAGCGGGCTGCGGCGACCGCGGGCACCGGGCCTAATATGGCCGGCCGCGGCACTTTGACGGAGTACTTGATCCTGTGTCTCAACACGCTGTGCGGCAACTGGCGGCGAGTAGGAGAGGCGCTGCCAAACCCGGGCGTATTCCTATCCGAAGCGACTGCAACCGCACAGGCCATGCCACCTCGACGCGGATGGGGCTTTGGCGAGAAGATCCGTATCCGCGGTCTGGAAAACTCTGCGGCGGGTTTGCCGACCGGCGCGCTGGCTGAAGAGATTTTGCAGGAAGGTGAAGGGCAGATTCGCGCGTTGGTCTGTATCGGCGGTAACCCCGTCGTTGCATGGCCCGATCAGGCGCTCACCCTCAAAGCCCTCGACCGCTTGGAGCTGTGCGTGACTCTCGACATCAAGATGTCCGCCACCGCCCGACGATCCGACTACGTGATTGCGCCAAAGCTCTCATTCGAAACACCCGGCACGACACACGCCGTCGAAGCCCCCGAACAGATGTGGGTGAACGTCGGCTATCCCCGCGCCTACGGTCAATATACCCCTGCCCTGATGTCTCCTCCTCCGGGCTCGGATCTGATCGAAGAGTGGGAGTTTTTCTATGGACTCGCCAAGCGACAGAGCCTGCCGTTGCGCATGTATCCGATGCGAGCCGAAGCAGGGCCGTTGCGCACGCCTGCTCCCACTGTCGACTTCGACATGGAAAACAAACCCACCACGGATGAGCTACTCGAACTCATGATGGCGAGTTCACGCATCCCGCTGGCCGACGTCAAAGAGCACCCCGCCGGCGCGACGTTCGATGGAGACGAAGCCATTGTCGCCGAGAAGCAAGATGGCTGGGAGGGCCTGCTCGAACTCGGCGACGCCTCGATGCTCAACGACCTCGCGACGGTGCGCGCTGAAGCGACGGCGAGCGATAGCGACCCCCATCCGTTCCGACTCGTCTCGCGACGTTCGCCTCGGGTTTACAACTCCGCCGGACACGACTTGCCCAACTACACTCGGTCGCGCAGCCACAACCCCGCCTTCATGAACCCAGACGATCTCGCCTCTCTTGGGATTGTGCCGGGAGCGACAGTGCGGATCGCATCCCGACACAATGCGATCCTTGGAGTTGCCCGAGCAGAAGCAGGACTGCGCCGAGGCGTCATCTCCATGGCGCACGCCTTTGGAGACGGGCCCGACCGCGACTCCGAGTTTAAAGACATCGGAAGCACTACGGGACGTCTGATCTCTTGCAAGGAAGACTACGACGCCTATTCGGGTATTCCGCGCATGAGTTCAATCGCGGTAAACGTCGAAAGCCACGAAGGCGCATCCGCCGACCGAGACGGCTAGAGAGAGAGCACTACTTTTCTGCTCTTCTACTCTTCGACGAAACTGTTCTCGGCGTCGCCCGAGACCACGTGCTTCAACACCTTGCCGGTTGCGTTGCGGGGCAGAGGCTCGTCGCGCACTTCGATAACCGCCGGCACCTTGAAGTACGCGAGACTTTCGCCGACAAATGTGCGCAACGCTTCGCCATCGAGGCTTGCTCCCTGATGTGGCACGACAACCGCTTTGACTTCTTGCCCCAACTCAGGGTGGTCAATGCCGAACACTGCGACGTCCATCACGTCGGGATGTTCTTCGAGACGGTTTTCGATTTCAATCGGAAAGATGTTTTCCCCGCCGCGGATGATCATGTCGCGCATGCGCGACTCCATGAAAAGGCTTCCGTTCTTCAAGCGTCCGAAGTCACCGGTGTCTAGCCAACGTCCGGGCAAGAACGTGCCGTCGGTCGCTTCGGGGTTCTTGAAGTAGTTGAGCATCACCATCGGGCTGCGAGCGCAAATAGCGCCGACTTCTCCTTCGGGTACTTCGTTGCCCTCTTCGTCTACGATTTTCACTTCGACGGTCGGCACCGCTGGGCCGACGCAATTTGCAGCGGCTTTGAGCATCACACCCGGAGCGTAGGAGATCATCGCACCACTCTCGGTAAGGCCGTAGCCTGTACCCACCGACTGACTCAACTGCGGAAAGTGTTCGTGAATCAATCGCACAAGCTCGGGCGAGGTCGCCGAGCCGGAGGCCCCAACGTTGGTAAAGCGCTTCTTATCGACGCTATCCATATCGGGATGATTCAGCAGCCGGAAAATGTGCGTCGTAGCACCATTCCAGCTCGTGACTTCCTCTCTGTTTGTCAAGGCGATCACACGCACAGGATCAAAGCGCCCTGTCGGCCAGACCGTCTTTTGCCCACCCACCAAGGCACTTACGGTTGTGCCGAAAAGTCCCGACACGTGAAACAACGGAAAGGGAGCAAGCAACGCACCGGGAGGGCCACCGACTTGCGGCTCGGTCATGGACCGCATCGCCCCGATCCAAAAGCTCGTAGTGACAAAGTTCAATATGCTGCGATGACTGAGTAACGGCGCTTTGGGGCGCCCCGTTGTTCCTGAGGTGAAGAGAAGAACCGCGGGATCATCTTCTTCAACCTGTACATCAGGTAGCGGTGCACCGGGCGCGTGAGTCAGGAGTTTTGCAAAGTCATCTTCAATAATGAGTTGCCGAGTACCACTAGGCTTCCCCTCGAGGCGCTCCAACCGACGGGCATCGGCGACAAGAAGTTTCGGCTCGCTTATATCGAGACCGTGTCGAATTTCGTCGGGGGCCCACCAGCCATTCATCGCGACAACGACACCACCCAAAGAAACGGTTGCCCAAAAAGTCAGCACCCATTCGGGAGAGTTGGCCGCCAGGATTGCCACGGTGTCACCTTTGCCGATCCCGTATTCGTCGCGCAACGCAGTCGCGACGGAGCCAACGTCGCGCAGAAGCTCTGCGTAGGTCCAACGGCCGCCACCATCAAAGACCATGTACTCGGCGTCGCCAAACTGCTCTGCGCTCATGAGCGCAGCACCAAGTGAGGGGGATCGGTTTTTGAACACCTTCATGGACTGACCGAGAACTTGCTCGTCGATCAGCTCAAAAGGGCTACCGGGGGAAGCCAAGCGCGCTGCGGCCTCCTCCCACGTCGGGAGTGCTGCGGATGAATCGTTGCTCATGATGTTTTCCGAATTGGGTTGAAGGGGCATTTTTGAAATGTCTCCTTGATACGGATCAGAACTTCGCGATGACTTCGTCCGCAAACTTCTTGATGCGGTCGAGTCTTTCTTGCAAGGGCAATTGTTCGGTGTCGTAGACACCCCACGGCGACAACGTGATATCCGTTAGGCCCATGTCCTCACCTTCGCGATAGCCGTCGGGCGCAAAGACATCGATGTCCGTGAGCATGCCCTGGACGATAAAGTCGCTTTTTTTGTC
>JBLHOB010000284.1:0-4984 GCA_047619425.1 Myxococcota bacterium | reverse complement strand
GCCGACTGATCACGGTGTTGGGAATGGGAGAGCAGAACGCTTCGACCATGTCGACGGTGCCGGTGCGACCGCGGAGTTTGTCGGCGAATTGTCCGACGACGTCGCGGATCTGAGCTTCCATGCGCTTTACACCGCGGGGTGTCATGGTTTTGGAAACCAGGTTGCGCATGCGTTGATGTTCGTCTTCAGGGGCCGAGAAGAAGTTGTGCTCGGACATCCAGCGCAGTTGGCTGCCTTCGGGAGCCGGCTGATAGTGGCTGAAGTATCGGCGGTCGTTTGACACGCGCGGGTCGATGAACAGTTCGCGTATGTCGTCGTATCGCGTGATCATCCAGGCATCGAGAGGCTCGATGTAGTGCACCGGGTCCGTGCGACGCAACATCGCGGTGACGGCCGCGGGGTTCTCGAAGTATTCATCCGTGAGGAGTGGGTCGGTGGTGTGGCTCGGCTCGCTTGCTGAGGTCATTGATGACTCCGGTTGGTGGGGCGATCGGGGGCTACATTCTAGCGAGGCAGAGCGAGGAAATCGTCGGTAGCAAGTTGTGCAAGACACCAATCGCTAGGTCTGTGTGGCTGACCTGGATGCTGCAATTTCGCGCGCGAGGGCGGTGAGTACGACGATGCCAGTGGCGAGCAGCCCCGCGCACAACATCAGAGTTGAGAGATACGAGCCGTGGGTGTCACGCAGTGCACCCGCGATCATGGGCAGTCCGAAACCAAACGGCAGCAGGAACAAATTAGACAAGCCCATCACCCGCCCGAGGTTGCGGGCGCCAAACTGCTCGGCGAGCAGGTGTGCGAAGACTGGCAGAAAGCCTCCTGCAGCAATCCCGAACACGACGAGCGCCATGCCGGCGACGGGCAGGCTGGGGAGGGTGAGCAAGACGCTGAAGCAAAGGATCTGCACGGCAAAGACGGCAGAAATAATGGTGGTGCCGTGGTACTTGTCGGCGAGGGAGCCGAGGGCGAGTGTGCCCAACGCCATCGACCCTTGGGAGGCACCGACCATCACCCCGGCGTACTTGGCCGTGGCACCCAGATCTGTGAGAAACGACGCAACGTGGGCGATCCATCCCGCGTTGGTTCCGATTGCAATGCCCAAGGACGTCGCGAGCAATAGGAAAATCGGATTGCGGAACAAGTCTTTGGGGGCCACGAGTTGACCTGTATCGCTCGGGTCGGCTTCGCGGTTTGCTTCCTTGCCGAGATCTTTTGGAATGCCAATCGCGACGGCAATGAAGCCGACGGCGAAGACCGCGCCACTGAAGACTCGCAGTGCGGCACGCCAGCCCGACTCGTCCATGATGAAACCGCCAAGCAATGCAAAGACGAATGCTCCGACCGCGACGCCGAGGTTCGCAATGCCGAGTGCGCGACCGCGCTCGGCAACCGTCGCTTTGCCAACGATCGCTGCAGTCGTCAGCGGGCCGAGCATCGGTATCCCCGCGCCGCAAACGATGCAGGCAATGGCCAACTCGCCCATGCTTTCGGCTTGGGAAGCAAGCAGAAGGCCGGCGGGCACCAGCGTGCTTCCGATAAACATGATGGTGCGCGGTGTTCCACGGTCGAGCCACATGCCGATCGGTACACCGCAGACGCCGAGCATCAGTGTCATCAGCGAAAGTCCGATGCTGACTTCAAGCGTGGTCGCCGAGAAGGCGTCTGCAACGGGACGCACAAACAGGCTGAACGTGCCGATCGTGCTACCGATGGCGATGCCTTGGGCGATGAAGGCGGCCGTTACGATCCCCCGCGTACGTCGGTCCATCTGGTATCGCCCTCGGTGGTCGCGCCGTTTTTAGGGGAATGCGTTTTGTGTTCGCTAGCTCATGCGAGACGGGTTTTACTGCGACCTCGTGGAGGGCGAGTCGAGCATAGCCGCGAAGAGTGCGAATGTAGCCGTCGCCGCAAGATCGATTTCGCAGGGCGGCGTGTGTGTCCGTTTGCGGGCGAATGAGCCGCTCAAGTCGTTTCGTGTCGAACGAGTGGCGTGTTGATCTGTTGATCTGTTGGTCAATGGCCAAGCGAGAGGGATCAGTCTGCCCTCGTAAAACGCGGGATCGTGAGGTCTGCGCTCATGTCTTCCCAGACGACTTCCACCGCCATCCCGATCTCGATCTCTTCGGGGGGTACGTCGACGATGTTGGAAATCATGCGCACGCCATTCGCGCCGTCGAGGGTGATGACCGCAATGACAAAGGGTAGTTTTTGGCCGGCCGAGATGGCCCGGTGAACCGTGGTGAAGGTATAGACCTCGCCTCGCCCCGACACTTGATGCCAGTCGGTTTCACGCGTGCGGCAAGCACTGCAAATCGGTGCCGGCGGCAGCTGCATGTGGGAACACTTGGAGCAACTTTGCACGACGAGCTTGTGCTCAGCTGCCGCTTTCCACCACGGGACGGCTTCATTGTTGGCCATGGGTTGGGGCATGCTGTCTGGAAACCAACGCGTCATGAGGACCTCCCTAGAATGAGTGCACTCGATGGGACGCAGGCTGCACTCGTGACGAGACAAACCTCCGCTCCTTCGACGGGGCTCGTCGACTCACCGCGCAACGATCGCACGCCTTCGACGACATGGTTGAGGCCATGGATATAGGCCTCGGAAAGACTGCCGCCGTGGGTGTTGGTGGGGAGTGAGCCGCCCTGCCAAGCGAGCGCACCGCTTTCGATGAAGGGGCCGCCTTCACCTCGCTCACAAAAGCCGTAGTCTTCGAGTTGCATCAGTACGCAGCCGGTAAAGTGGTCGTAGATTTGGGCGACATCGATGTCGGCTGGCCCGAGTCCAGCGCGGTCGTAAAGACGCTTGGCGAGAGCCTCGCATGCACCCGTTGCGTAGAGTTCGTCTGAAACGTTGGCGTTGCTGAATGGGCCAAAGCCGTAGCCTTTCGGCGTGCCTTGAGCAGAGGAAAGTACTTCGACACCGGGCTTCGCGAGATCCTTCGCGCGCTCGGCAGTCGTAACTACCACCGCGCATGCGCCGTCGCTTTCGAGGCAGCAATCGAACAAACGATGCGGGTCGGCGATCATCGGTGAGTTTTGATGATCTTCGAGCGTGAGCGGCCTGTCACCCATCACCGCGCGCGGGTTCCGCGACGCGTGCTCGCGAAACGTGACTGCGAGCATTCCGAGTTGTTCGCTTGTCGTTCCGTATAGGTGCATGTGTCGGCGTGTGGGCAGGGCGTACGCGGCGGCGGCGGCCAATAAGCCATACGCCATCGTGAAGCCGACGGATGCGAGCATGGGGCTGGCCGCTTGTTGCAAGCTGGGCGGCGGGGGCTCGGCGTTGTCGTTGTCTCGTGGAGGGCCGCCTTGGCCAAAACGGAAGAACTGGCCCTGACACAACGAGCGGTAGACAACCACGACTTCGGCCTGGCCCGCCTCGACGGCCATCACCGCGTTGGCAACCGCAGCACAGCCGCCACCGCCGCCGGGCATCCAGACCATGTTGGCGAATCGCAACTCGGGCAGCCCCAGTTCTGCTGCGAGGAAGATGGCTTCGTTGCGGTCTTCGGCGAACGACGCCATCCCGTCGACGTCGTCCATCGTTAAGCCGGCGTCTTCAACGGCCTTGAGGATGGCTTCGCAGGCGAGCGCGTGCTCAGTAACGTCACCGATCTTGCCCCAACGGGTGTAGTGACTCTCTCCGACGCCAACGAGGTGGGCGCGTTTGTTCGCTGTAGTCACGAGCAACTCTCCAATGTTATCGGTCGGTCGTTCAAGTGGGCGCGTGGGCCTGAATACAAGGCACCGCGACTAGTTTGCCGCGTTGCCGCGGTTAGGGCGACGGTTGATTTTCGGGGCCGCTATGGAAAGGTGCTCGCACGCGTTTCGGCGGTGGGCCTTCACCAAGGAAAGCACTTCACTTGGTTTCTCGGCAACTCGCTTTTCGCGTCGCGAGATCTGTCGCGAAGCTCGTAGCGCCGAGCCAGGGGTGCAGGCGAGCACACTTCACGTGGTCGGGCTTTTTCGCGCGTATTAGTAGGTAGCCGCTGCGAAGATACGAATGGGTTGTTGTCCAAGAGCCTGGATGCGAAGCGTGTTGTCGTCGTCGTAGATCATGATCTGCTTGACGCCAGTTTTCCCAAGGGCCTCGACCATGTTCTCCGCAACGAGGCTTTTCAACTCCGTGTCGAGGGTTTCCCACTTATCGCCGAGGGTGCCAACGAAGGCGGGACCAATGCCCTGGCCCGTGCGTTTTCCTTGATCGAGGTAGAGGGAGATGCTTTTGAGTTCGTCTTCCCCGATTCGTCTTAGCTCTCCCGCCGGAAGTAACGCGTTTACGATCAGGCCGGTGATGAGAAGTGCTGACGCAGACAAAACGGCTATCCGCCCAACCCGCGGCAAGGGTAGGGCGCGCACGTTGAACCTTTTTGCTTGACCATCGGTCGTGACTGCGCTGTTGGCGAGTTGCTCGGCTTCTTTGCGAAACGTCCGCGTCTCATTGACTGCGGTTTTCTGGGTGGGGCGCGAACGTTCGTCGCCCCGCACATTCGCTACCGCGCCGAACCAGAACTTGGTGCGGAGGTCCGAGAGGATACATGCCGCCGTGTACTCGTTGCCAAGAAGGAGTTTGTCGCCTTCCGACTTGAGTGCATCGTTGAGTTCTTGCACCCAATCACCAGTCAGGTATTCAGGCGGAATGCCGATCGGACCGAGTTCGTCGGCCAACACATCGGCCGAGCGGCATAGCAGGCCGACGAGGATCGCGGTGCCGGTAGTGTTTGCGCGGGTGCCTACACCCGGTGACAGCATCCACTCGGTCTCCGTCGCGTTGGGGAAATTTGTGTCGAGGCACCACGCGATACGATCAATTGGGCTCCAAGTAGGGGGCTCGCCGTCTCTTCGGCGCCGCAGAGCCTCGGCGATCTTCGGCAATGCTTTCGACTCGAAAACAGTGGTGGGTGTATCTTCTTCCGCGGCTTCGCCGGGTAGCGATCCCCAGTTTTGCGAACTTTCAATCGCCGTTGAAGCGGCGCGAATTT
>JBLHOB010000283.1:0-4985 GCA_047619425.1 Myxococcota bacterium | reverse complement strand
GTCTTCGTCCGGAGTGAGGTGTCGGTTGCCGCAGAGCGGTGTGATGATGTCGAGGATCTGCGTCCGGTAGAACGAAAGATCTGCTGCGAGGGTCACGTTGCCGTAGACGGACGTGTTTGCGGGCTGTTCGGCAAATGTATGGGTCGCCCAAATCACCCCCGCAATCTCCCAGCCGGTCTCTTGCAACGTGAAGACCGGCCCGCCCGAATCGCCGACAGTCGCGTGCGCCTCGGAGGCAGAGCCGGATTGGGTGAAGGTCGTGTTGAACGAGCGCGTGGTCTTGCCGAAAGCAACGACGTCCAACTCGATGCTTGAGACTACGTTGGTGCCCCATCGGAGACTCTTACCGGCTCCCCATTCATAGCCGTCGAGAGTTGGTGGGGTTCGCCAAGCAATCGCAGCGCCCCGATTTCTTCCGTTGCCGACCATGATCGCCAGGGTGCCGACGGTGATGGGCGCGTCTCGAATCGGGATCGTTGGAAGTGCGACGGGGTAGGGGTCGACGCGAAACACTTCGAGGTCTGACTCAACGCCCGGCGATTGTTCGAGTACAACCCGCGAGCCAGGAATAGGCGGGTACACGGTGCCGCCGATCGCGACGTTGATCTCGCCGACATGAGCGGCGGAGAGGATCCACCCGCCACCGAGGTAGGTGACCGTAAGCCCGTTGCCGACGCCGATGTTTGCCCAGCCGGGATCGGAAGCCGGAGCCTTGGTGTTTTCCGAGCCGTCACCACTGTCGATGAGCACGGCCCGACTTGGTGGCGTGGCCAGCAATAAACACGCTGTGGCGAGGATGACAATACGCTTCAACACAAACAACTCTCCGACTTTCTTATACACAATCGCCGGGGCACGTGGGGGGAAATCCTTTTGAATTACGAGGAGTTCAGCAAACGCATGTGCTTGAGAAATGCACTCGGTGGCGGGCGACCCGCCGGCGACCGGCAAGTTGGGGTTCTTCAGTCTGTTGCCCCGCATAAAAAGGGGCCCGCTTGTTTTTGACTGGCCGCCCACAGAGCATTCCCGAGTTTCGGGGGCCGTTGGCGGGTGAAGATTCTACCCCTGAGGGCAAACTGGACGTTTCGCGGGTAAGATTGGCCCATGCCGACGGCGCCCCGTCCACCTGTAATCGCCGTACTTCCCCTGGCAACCTTTGTCGCGGCCATCGCCGTGTTCGTGTGGCTATGGATTGACTACCGCGAGTATTGGCTAGACGACGCATTTATCACCTTTCGTTACGCGCGTAATTTGGCCGAAGGGTTGGGCCCGGTTTACAACGCCGGAGAGCGCGTCGAGGGGTATACGTCGCCCTTGTGGATGCTGATCGCCGCCGTGCCCTTCGCACTCACAAGTGCTGCCAATGCACTGTGGGCGGTCAAAGTCACAGCCCTCGCAGTGTCGGTGTGGACGCTTTATCGCATCTTCACCTTCCCGAGCCCCGTGGGCCCCGCGCGACGCTATTGGGTTGTTGTATTGGCTACCCAGCCGGTCTTCATTCTCAACTGCGGCGACGGCATGGAAACGCCGCTCTTCATGGTGTTGATGGTCGAGTGCCTGGTCGCCTTTCAGCGGCCTCCAAGTCGCGCGAGTGGGGTTGTTGTCGGGGTGGCGACCGCGGGGATGATCTTGACCCGCCCCGAAGCGTTGCCTCTCCTGTTGGCGCTCCCGGCCCTGCTTTGGTTCGCGCATCGCGGGGACTCTTCGCAGAAGAGCGCGCAGCGAGAGTGGCTCGTTGCCTTTGTGATCGCGGGGCTTGTGCCGGTTGTGCTCCACGAGGCGTGGCGTTGGGGGTATTACGGACATGCCTTTCCAAACACGTACTACGCCAAGGCGACGGGCGACCAACTTGTGCGTCTGTCGAGTGGCATGCGGGATCTGGGCCGCTTTGTTGGCAGCAACCCCTGGCGACCGCCGGTTGCAATTTGGTTCGCGTCCGCATTTGCCTGTTTTGCAACCGTACGCCTCACAGCGAGGGCACGCGGGGGATCGGCGCCGAACCCGGCGCTGATTCGCTGGCTCGGTGCGCTGTGGCTGATGATTGGCTTTCGACTGAGTTTTGATCTCTGGAGCGGAAGCGACGCGATGGGGCGGCATCGCTTCCTGGTGCCATTGCTCTTGCCGCTTGTGGTTCTGGCGGACGAAGGCCTTCGCATGGCGCTGCGCGGCCGTGGTCGCGCCGTGATCGGGTGTGTTGCCGCGGTTGTGTTCGGGATGTCGCTCTACTTCAACATCACGGGGCACATGAATCACGAATGGGCCGCGAGCCATTACCGGCGCGGTCTCGCCAATGCACATATCAAGCTCGGCCACTGGTTGAGCGAGCGCTACCCAGCACACACGGTCGTCGCCGTCGGGGACGCCGGGGCGGTGCCGTTCTTCAGCCAGATGACCAGCGTCGACATGTGGGGCCTCAACGACGGCACCATTGCTCACATGCCCGGTGAGTACGGGCTTCGCGAGGGGATGTCCGACTATGTCTTCAGTCGAGACCCGGGCGTCGTGGTGTTGTGGAACCGTGAGTCGTTTCTCGAAGTCCCGGTCGGCAAAATCTTCGGCGGCACCGAGCTCGATCTCCAGCTGGCTAGGCATCCCGCGTTTGAACGCGACTATCGGTTTGTTCGAGAATTTGTGTTTCGCAAACACAGCGACGAACTACCCGGTTACTACCTCGACGTATTCGAAAAGAAATGAAGCGCGCCGCACCGTGGCAGTCCACCGCAAGCCCGACGACTCTGCGGTGACTCTTTGACTTCTCAGACCGACGCGCTTCGGCACCCAGGCCGTTGCGCGCGAGTTTTAGGTCAAGCGCCTAGCTGTCTTGCCAGGCAGCGGCGATGGGGTGCACCTCAAAGCGCTCGCACTCACTGCCCCAGGGAAGCGCCGCCGGCTGACTGATCGCACCGTGGGCGGGGATCGGGTCGAGGCGCACTGTGAAGCTCTCGTTTAGGCAGCTGACCTCGATGACGGTGCTGCGCAAGCCTCGCCGGGCGCGGTTCTTGATGTCGATCGTTAGCTCGAGGCGACCATCGTCCCAGCGGCGCAAGACCGAGCTCAACTCAAGCCACGGTTGGATGTCGAGTTTGCGATTGCGGCGACCCGCGCGGGGCTGCAGCTCGATCTCTTCGGACTCGTGATCAATCGAGACGCGAAAGTGGCTGGAGACGTTGAGGCCGAGCAAGCCGTCGGCAGAACCATTTGCGCAAAACTCGCAGACCGCGACCGTGACCCAGCGCACAACTTCACCCTTGAGCCAGATCGCATCCACCAAGACGAGCCGCGCTTCGAGCTCTCCGGATGCGGTGCGAAGCTTGACGACCGGTGCGTCGTCCTTGATCGTGATCCCCAACAGCCCGAGGGAGTCTTCGGACATGGTGGTGAGGGTGGCCCCGGTGTCAAAGACGAATTTGAGCTCTTCGCCGAAGTCGGGGCCGTCGACGTGGGCCGGGATGATGAGCGTGTTTCCCTGGCCTTGATAGGGGATCCAGGTCGCTCCAGTCTCGTCGTCGCGAGCGAGTTGGGCAGCGCTGGGCGAGGTGCTTGATGGATCGCTTGATGCGCCCCCTGATGGGCTGTTCTGTTGGCTTTCGCTCGGATCAACCTCGTCGACTTTCTCCCCGTCCGCTTGCGATCGTGCGACTGCACGAAGTACGCGGGGAGGCTCGGCTCCGAGTCGGGCAAGCATGCTGCGCCCCGTATCCATCAACGCTGCGCGGGCGGGGGCGCCAATGCGCTGTCCGACGAACTCGACGCCGATGCGCGCCGCGCGATCGCGTTGCTCGGGGAAGTAGCTGGGCATCGCGCTCAACAGCACGACCGTCCAGATGACCGCCGAAAAGAGATGGGCGAGAGGGCTCGCGCCCAGCAGGCTCGCCAGACCGAGGGTCGGTAGCAGGACTGCACACAGTGCGCCGACCAGGGCGAGTGGGCCCGGGAGGTTTTGATCGAGTCCCAAGCCGATGAAGGTGGTGGTGCACAGCAGCACCCAAGGCACTGCGGCGAAGACGAGCAGCGCGGCGAAAGCCCGTCGTGCATACGACGAGCCGAGCGGGCGGCCTTCCGGGACGGCGCTCGGTTCGTCGCCGGGTGGTGTCGCGGGCGTCATGCTGTCGGGTTCGCTTTTCGTTGGTGTCTACGTTTTACGTGAAGGTGTCTACGTCGAGAGTGTCTGCGGAGACGGTGGCTACGTTGCGCTCAATACGGTCGTTCGGGCCAGGGTTAGGCGAAGCGGGCTCGTAGGTCGGTGATGAGTGCTTGCTTGGCCTCAGCGGAAAATTCGTTGGCCGCCGTAATGTCCGGCGGACCGGGCCAGGTGCCGTCAGTGAACGTTGCGCCCGCGTACTCGCGCGCCGATTCATAGCGGGGCAGGACATGAAAGTGAACGTCGGGGTCGACCATCATCAGCATCAAGTAGTTGATTTTGTCGAACTGAAAGAGCTCGCCGAGGACGCGTTCGATTTCGGCACACGCATGTTGAAGCTCGGTGCTGGCGGCGGTGCTGATGCCGCCGAAGTGGCTGGCTTCGTCGCTACACACGAGCACAAGGCTGCCGATCGTCGGTTGCGCGGGACGCACCAACACGTGCCAGTGATCGAAGCTTTTGACAACAGAGTCGGGATAGCCAAATTTTTCGGCAGTCGGGTTCACGAAAGAAACTCCTCGCATTGTTGCGGCCCGAAGGCCGTCCGGACGGCACCGCTATGCTGGCGGCACCCATTGAACGCGAGGCTAGCTCTTGCGAGCCTGGCTTGCAGCGTCGCCGATATAAGTCGCAGGCGACAGCGCGCGCAGTCGCGCTTTTGCGTCGTCGGGGATGTCGAGGGAATCGACGAAAGTCGCCAGCGTCTGGGCATCGATTGATTCGCCGCGCGTGAGTTCTTTGAGCTTTTCGTAGGGGTTCGCGACGCCGTACCGTCGCATCACGGTTTGAATCGGTTCTGCGAGCACCGCCCAATTGCGGTCGAGATCTGCGGCCATTGCCGCGG
>JBLHOB010000282.1:0-5017 GCA_047619425.1 Myxococcota bacterium | reverse complement strand
GGTTGGTCTCCCGAAGAAATGGAGTCCTTTCAAACCTGGCTCGCAAACTACCTTGCCTCGTGCTGGGGTGACTTCTACAACCCGGCCGTCTACAAAGACGCTGGCATCAACGATGGATATGGTGTGCGCAAGATGGCGCTCGGAAACGCGACCTGCCGAGAAATGCGCGAACGTGTCTCCAAAAAAGTAGTGGACTACTTCCTCGAAGTAGGGCTGCTCGATCAGGTACCCGCCCTCTAATGGAAGATCCCGAAATCATCAGTCAGCTTCGCGATTGGATCCTCGACCGCGCCGGCGCAGCCAGCGACCGCCTCACCGATAGCGAGATGCCGATCCTCGAAGAGGGCCTGCTTTCGTCCCTCGATATCGTCGAGTTCATTCTCTTCATCGAGAGCCTGCGCGGCGAAGAAGTCGACATCGAAAACATCGAGCCCGAAGTCTTCACAAATTTGCGCACTCTGCACGAAGCCTTCTTTGCCGACAAGACCGAAGTCGCCGCCACGTCAAATGGCTGAGCGCGACACGCTACGAACAGGCTTCCTGCGCTCGTGGAAGCGCTTCCCCGACCGCATCGCGCTCGAGGTCGATGGCCAGGCGTTGAGCTACGAAGCGCTTGGCTCCGCAGCCGCGTCCATCGCCGCAACGCTTGTGCGTGAAGCACCCGATGGCCCATTGCTGACGGGTGTCTTCGGCCATCGCTCCATTGCTGCCTTTGGCGCGATTCTGGGCAGCCTCTTTCGCGGTCACGGCTACGTGCCCTTCAACGCGACCTTCCCCGCCGACCGTACCCGCAACATGCTCGAGCGCTCGGGCTGTCGCGCAGTGGTTGTCGACAATCATGCAGTCAAGCAATTAGGCGAAGTCCTAACCGGCTTCGATAATGGCTCGCTCGTATTGATCTTCCCAGAGCTCGAAGATGTACAGGCCTTGGCCGAGCAGCACCCCGACCACAAGTTCGTCGGCGCCAACGATCTGGCACCTGCAAGTGATTGGGTAAGCGAACCTGTCGATGACGATGCGGTCGCCTATCTACTGTTTACCTCGGGGAGTACCGGCATTCCGAAAGGCGTGATGGTGGCTCACCGCAACGTCACCGCTTTTATTGCCGCGATGGTTGAGCGCTACGCCATCACCGAGCACGACCGGTTCTCGCAGACCTTCGACCTCACCTTCGATCTATCGGTCTTCGACATATTTGTCGCGTGGGAGCGCGGCGCGCGGGTGTGTTGCCCGAGCCAGGCGCAAAAAATGTTGCCCGCGAAGTACATCCAGGAGTCCGAGCTTACGGTTTGGTTCTCGGTTCCCTCGACAGGCGTTTTGATGAACAAGTTGCGAATGCTCAAGCCCGAGCAGTACCCCACGCTTCGCTGGAGTCTGTTTTGTGGCGAAGCACTGCCGGCCGAAATTATCGAAGCGTTCGCAGGCGCAGCACCCAACTCGATTGCGGAAAATCTCTACGGCCCAACTGAACTCACGATTGCGTGCACGCTTTATCGCTGGAACAAGAACACGTCTCCCGACGAATGTGAGCTGGGCCTGGTACCGATTGGAGAGCCCTACCCAGAGATGGAAGTACTCGTCGTCGACGAATCCATGGCCGAAGTAGCGCCCGGTGAGACGGGCGAGCTTTTAATGACGGGTCCGCAGCTTACGCCTGGGTACTGGCAAGACCCCGAGAAGACGGCTGCAGCCTTCATGACGCCTCCGGGCAAGACCGAGCTCTACTACCGCACGGGAGACCGAGTGCGCAGCCAGAACGGCGAAGCACCGATGGTCTACCTGGGGCGTGTCGATAACCAGATCAAGATCCAAGGGTACCGGGTCGAACTCGGCGAAATCGAAATGGTCGTGCGCGAAGAGGCGGGGGTCGATACGGCCATCGCGATCGGTTGGCCCGAAACATCTGCAGGCGCCGACGGAGTTGTCGCCTTCATTGCGGACGCAACGGTTGATTGTTCCGCGGCACTCGCGGGCGCCAAAGAACGCTTGCCCAACTACATGACGCCGCGCACCATCCATTGCGTGACCAGCTTCCCGCTCAACGCCAACGGCAAAGTCGATCGCAACGCGCTCAAGCAGCAACTTCGCGACAAAAGGTAACGAGGCGTCGGGTGACCCCATCAAACGACTCGCCCAAAGAAGCCTCGCCCGGCACCTCCACGTTTCGGGTAAGTCGGTCCGACGCGGTGCTATCACTGGCGCTTTTGGCCGCGTTTTCGCTGTCGCTGCTCGACCTCGCGTCACACTGGCTCGCAAACCCTTGGTCGCGCTACTCCCTTGTCTTCATCCCGCTCGTTGCATGGGTTGCGTACAACGAAGACTATAAGCAGCGGCATCCCAAGCTCGGCGCATTGATGATCCTCGCCGCCATGTTGATTCAGCTCCTCTCTGCAAAAACGGGGTTTCTCGCCGTCTCGCGCCCGGCACTGGCGTTTGGCTTGGTCGGGTTTTTGTTGAACCGCGGCTTTGCTTCGAAGCGTTGTGCCCTGCTTGCGCTGTTCGCAGTCCCGATCCCCTATTCGCTTGCAACCGATCTCGGTGGTTTGCAAATTGCCGAGTGGCTCTTTGCCACTGGGGCGGGAATCTTTGGCATCGAGCACGCAATCGAAACGCACGTTTTGATCGTTCGGCAAATACGCCTCCCAATGGCGTCGACGTTCGCCGGGCTTCCGCTCTTCGTGCTCGCGGTTGGGCTTAGTGGCTACTTCGGGTTGCGTCGGCAAATGTCCATTGCTCGCACCGCACGCTTCTTCGTTGGCTTGCTATTGGCCGCGATCCCAATTCAGATCGTCGCGGTCGCGCTCTCATTGCTCGCGCTTGCACAAGGACACGTCGCCGCGGCAGAGGCCGTTCTCAGTACCCTTGTGTGGATCCTTCCGACGGCTCTCGTCGTCGCCCACACCGAGCGCAACGTTCCACAACGGCGCAGCTGATCGCAGAGCGGCTTTCACGTTTCGAGCCTCTGAAACATGAGCGATCGCGCAATAGCCCTTCTGCTACGCTCCGCGGCTTCGAGCCGGCGTGCAATAGTCTTGGGCTGCCGGCATCAATCGCTTGCGGGGATGTGCAGACCATGACGAAAGAACGCCACGAAGAGAGCCTTGAAAAATGGGCTCGCTCTGGAACGCCGGGCACCGAACCCATCGACGCCGCAACCGTCATCCTGCTGCGCGACACCGAGGGCGGCCTCGAAACGCTGATGTTGCGACGCAACTCAAAGATCGCCTTTGGCGGAATGTGGGTTTTCCCGGGTGGACGCATCGACCCCGACGATCGCGAAGGGCTTGCGAGTGACGACGGCCTCGGAGCCGCGCGCAACGCGGCCATTCGCGAATCGGAAGAAGAGACCGGACTCAACATCGCCAACGCACCTCTCGCGGCAATTTCGCACTGGACACCACCAGCCGTGACACCGCGTCGCTTCTTGACCTGGTTCTTCGTCGCCGCTGCCCCGGACGACGACGTTGTCATCGACGACGGCGAAATCAAAGACCACGCATGGATGAGTGTTCGTGAAGCCCTCGAACGCCGTGACAAGAAAGAGATCGAGCTGGCTCCCCCTACGTTCGTCACACTCCACTGGCTCGCCACTCACAACAGCGTCGACATCGCAATGAAAGCAGCACACGCCAAGGAACCCGAGTTCTTCGAAACCCGCATCGCTGTATCCGACGACGGCCCGGTTGCGCTTTGGCATGGCGATGCCGGGTACGACGACTCGAACTCAGAGTCGCAAGGAGAGCGCCACAGGCTCTCGATGCGAAAAACGGGTTGGCTCTACGAACGCAGCGCAGCACAATAGTCGTCGGGCGCCAAAATTAGAGTGGCACCGAAGAGTCGTAAGAAAGAAGAGTCCCGTATGGAAGCAAGCCCGTCCGGCTGGCAGCGATGGCGCAAGTCGCTAATTGTCTCGCTCGTAGTTGTAGCGGTGATGATCGGCGCCCAAGCGTTGCGGCTTGAAGTCGGCATGGAGTGGTCTGCGGAGTCCATCCGAGAGACCGTTTCAGAACTCGGCTGGCTGGCACCGGCAGGCTTCATCGTGCTCGTGATGTTTCGACAAGTCATGGTGTTGCCATCGATGCTGGTGCTGACGTCGGCCGGCCTGTTGTTCGGCGCGCCACTCGGCACGCTCTACGGTGGGATCGGCCTCACCCTAAACGCGTTGATCTTGTTCTTGACGGCCAGACTGCTGGGACGCGATTGGGTACTGCCGCGACTACGAGCGCGCTATCCGGACTTTGAGCGCCACGCCAACACCGCCGGCCCGATGGTGATCGCACTTATGACGGGCCATCCAATGGGTGTCTTGACGCCCTTTCATCTAGCAGCCGGCATCACCGGCATATCGGGTATTCGCTTTCTGGCAGTGGTCGGTACGGCGGCGATCTTTCGTGCGGCGTGCTTTTCTTTTCTGGGGGCGAACCTTCTCGATTTCGGCTCACCGCGCTTTTGGTTGGCGTCGGGACTGCTCGTCGGAGTGGCGCTCCTCCCTCTCGCCCACCCGGGACTGCGCGCGAAATTCTTGGCGGAAACGCGTAAGCCAGACGACGATCCGGCGGAGCCCGACACCCGCCATCCCCTGTAACCGGGGCTGTCGCGACACGAGCGCCTATCGCCTTGTCCATGTTCATGAGCCGCGCGGCTCGCGTCTCAATATGCGGCCTTGCCTCGACCTCACGAGGCAAGACAAGAATCAGCCCGCGCAAAACGGTTCCCCAAGCGCGTTTTGAGTTCCGGCTCAACCGCGCCAGATTTCATCTTGGTGTCGCCTTACGTCCGGTGGCAGGTTCGCGGCAGACCGAGACGCTATCGTTCGACCAACGATCTTAATTCGTTTGTCGATCACCCGAAAACGCAGGCGGGACTACCCCATGATTCGTGGAAGTTGTTTGTGCGGCAGTGTGCGGTACGAGATCTCCGGCAAGCTCAGCCCCATTCAGTACTGCCACGCGCAACGGTGTCGGAAAGCTTCGGGGGCGGCGTTTGCAACCGAGGCGGCCGCACGCGTAGTTGACTT
>JBLHOB010000281.1:0-5023 GCA_047619425.1 Myxococcota bacterium | reverse complement strand
CCCACGCGCGTGATCGCTGGGTCGTCAAGATCCAGAGACGAAGGTGCGTCGAACAACAACCAACCGGTGTCTTGCTCGACAGGTCCACCCCAGCGGATGTTCGCTTTGGGGTCTCCCCGCCATTTCACCTCGAGGCTCGCGCAAAGCGTCGAAGCGAGCAGGTCGACAGTGCGATTTAACACCAGGCCGAAAGTTCCGTTCTCATCGTGCTCGACGATCAGCATCACGCTGCGTTGAAAATTGGGGTCCTCGAGTTGCGGCATCGCAACGAGGAAGGCCGAAGTAAGGGTTTGATCATCACTCACGCGGCGAAAATAGCAGCCTCTTTAGACCGAACCACGCTTCCGGGAACGATCGGCTCTTCGTGCGATTGCTTTGCAGACCTCATGCCCCGAGGGGCCGCCTGCATCTCTTCAGTCATCGCGAAATTGTTCCGATACAACGGAACACTAGTTTTCTTGCTCTCCTGACGAGGCCGACTCCAACCATGCATGCTGAACCTTCTGTCTTATTGCTCGACGATGGCGAACTCAACGACGTCGCCCGACTGCTCGACCGCTCGTCGGTACCGTATACGCGGCGGCGTGGTTCTGAGGTCGAAGATGACATCGCTCCGCCTATGCACCTGTTGATCACCACCCCCCGACACGCGTCAAAGGTGCGCCCGGGCTCTTCACCTGGCGCGAGTCCGGGACGACCGGTTCGCATCATCGCCGTCGAAGAAGACTCCCCGTCCTTGCGCCGCATGCTGCGCACCATGGGCTTCAGCTTACTGGTACGGCAACCCGCTCACGGCGAGGTTTGGCGCTTGCTCATTCAACGTGCGCTTTATCAAGGCGACGAAAGGCGACGCGACACGCGACTGCCGATTGGAACGCAGATCCGCGTTGGCGGCGAATCCCAAAGCTCCGACACGACCGCCCCGAACCGCAGCTCGATTCTCGTCGACATCTCAAATCGCGGCTGCCACTTCGTCGGCGAAGAACCTTTCGTGATCGGCGCTCGAGTTGCCTTCAAACTGGGCGAACGCATCACGGGCAGCAGCGCCATCGAGCTTTCGGGAGAAGTCGTACGCGCCATCGTTTCGACGGATAACGGCATAAAGACCTATCGCTGCGGCATGGCGTTTGATCCCCATCTCGACGACGCCACCCGACTTCAGCTCGCACGCATGATCAATTCGAAAATCATCGGGCCGCTTTCACTGAGCCCAAGGCCAGACCCCGAACTTTCACTTCCCACCTGTGACAGTCACGCATTGCCGGGCCTCGAGCTCGATGACGAAACCGACCCACCCGTCTCGACCGACTTCGAGGTCGACCTCGCCGTTTCGCAGGACGCGTCTTCGCTCAACGGCGAAGAACAGCGTCGCAAGAATCACCGCGGCGACTATTTCCAGCGCGTCGAAACCGAATGTCTCGACCCGGGAAGCGACCTCGGTACGTCGGTTTTGATGGGGCGCGACTTGTCGGCGACCGGCATGCGAGTCGAACGGTTTGCCGACGCCGAGATCGGTGCCCAACTCACCCTCGCAATTTACGGCCCTTCCGAAACCGAACCACTCTATATCGACGCCGAAATCATGCGCGACGATGACGAGCGAGGGATCGCACTTCGCTTTTCAAACCTCTCACGGGAAACCGCGGCGATCCTCGAGAAGTTTGTCGCGTGCTTGCCTGCGGTCGAATCGCTCGAAGACGGCGAAGCGGCTAGCCTCGGTGCAGTACTCGCGCGGGTGCTCCCTGCGGACCACGCCTTGCACCAAAACTAGACGCGCCGCTTCAGTCGCCGCCGTTGTCGGTAGTGCGGCCGTCCTCGGAGAGAAACATGGCTGCCGAGGGTGAGCCGAGCTTGCCGGTGAAGCGGTTCGCCAATGCGGGCGAACAGCGCCTGCCCTCGCAAAAGACATCCGACAAGACATCGGCTGCAATCTCCGATGACTTCTTCCACCACAGATGCCCGTGTACCTGGACCACCGCAATCGCAATCGTCGGTGCCTCGGCGGGAGCGGCGGCGATAAACCATTCGTAGCGTCCATTGGGTTCGCGGCCGGACAGGTTGCCCGTTTTGCCCGCAACTTTGATCGAGCCCAACCTGGGACGGCCACGCCTGTCTCGGAAAGCACCCCGCGCAGTCCCTCGAGTGGTGGTGCGCACCATCATCTGCCGCAACTCTTGGGCGCGAGCGGGGCTCAGCACACGCTTTTGCGGGGTGGATGCGGGGCGCGACAGCTCGTTGCCCCGAGCGTCGGTCACGCGATCCACCCACCAGGGCTCAACACTCACACCCGTCGCCAGCGTCGCCGCAAGGCGTGCGGCGTGCAGGGGCGTAATGCGACAGCCCGCCAAGCCACACCCCAACTTGCCAAGGTCGTAGTCGGTACCGCCCAACTCAACTGCCCCTGCGTCATGCCCTGGGCCCGACTGCGAGAGCCAGCCAAATTCATCCAGAGCGTTGAGCATGCCGAGGCTTCCGACGTCGTTGACGGCAAACTGCGCAAAGCATTGGTTGTTTGAGGTTGCGAGTGCAACTTCGAGCGAAACTTCGCGCCCGCTCTTCGGCTGTTTGAGCCGCGAGCGCGTCAACTTGTAAGGGCTTCCGCGAAAGCGGCAGGGCCTCTTGGCGCGGGCGGGCGAGGTCTCAAGCACAGCGTTTGCCGTGACAACCTTGATGAGCGACGCCGCCGGGTACGCCCGAGTCGGCGGGAAACTCTCGGGGTCTGTCGAGACATAGGCGAGCACGCGCCCAGTGCTTGGATCGAGCACGATCACGTGGCCACGCTCAACGCGGGCGGCGCGCAATATCTTCAAGACCGCCTTGGTGAGTTCTGCGTCGAGGGAGTATTCGACGCGCAATGGGCCTACGAGTTCGGGGCGGTCGATTGGGGCGGGCACGACCTCTACCAATCGCGGTGCAGCAAACGGGTCGCTCGTGGCACTCGCGAACGTGACGCCACTCGATCTGCTGCCTGTCGGTTCATCCGCGTAGGCGTAGACTTCGTTGTCCATCCCCACCGGGAGCCGCGAAAACAGGGGCTCGGGCGCAACGACTCCCGTGGCTTCGCCGTAGAAACCCGCCGTGGAATTGGCAGCGACTTCTTGGCCCGCCACGTTACTTGCCATCGAGCGCAGGGCGGTCTCGACACGCGGAGCAATGACCGGGACTGCGGCGACAAGCCCGAGTGACACGACGAACCCCAAAAGAGTGAGTCGACCACGGCGACTCAACGCCTGCCCGCGCAGGCTTCGATTGCGCGGATGGCCCAATCTCGGGCGGCTGTCTTTGTGGTCAAGCAATTCGCTCGCGCCTCTGACGTTCTGATCCCACTAAAGTGTATGCCGACATAAGCATCCGAAGCGAAGCGCACCAGCGCGCCGCTTTTCGAGTAGTCACTTTCGGCCGATTTCTCGGCCGCGTCTTCTGGGGGATATTGAGTCGAAGCGGGGGCGTCGTTCTCCACCCTACCCGTTGAGACCGGTTGGGTGAGCGATCGACCTCACAAGCCTAGTTCGAATCGATCCCGGGGCCAACAGCCCTTCCCTTGACTCTCCCTCCAGAGCCATAGTCGCAGCTCAGCTGAAGAGCACTTCTTCGATCTGTTCGAGTCCGCAGACCCCGATCCCGTTCGCCGCAGCGACGTCGCATTCGCGTAGGCCGTTGTAGCCCCAAGAGGCGAGAAAACTTCGAACCCCCAAACCCGAGACGCCGATCAAGTGATTTACCTTGTCGTCGACAAACGAAATTTCTGCAAAATCCACCTGAAACTGCTCCTTGATCGCGCGCAAATGAGCTCTTTTGTCGCGACCGCGCTCTTTTTCGAAGATGCCGTCCTTCTCAAACAGATCTGCGATGTCGAAACGGGCGAGCAGTTTCGCAACCGATTCACCGTCTTTTGCAGTCGCGACGACAAAAAGGGCCTCACTTCGGCGTTTGCGGAGCACGTCGACTAGCCCCTGGAAGGGACGCATCAGATCGCCCCAGCGCTCGGGGTTCTCCGCGCGCAACTTTGCCCGCTCGTTGTAGAAATTGGCGTGGAACCCCGAGGCGAACGCAGGATCGAGCGAATCGAAGTAGCGATCGTAGGCACGTTGGTCACCGGGCCGCACTCCCGCCTCGAAAGCAAGCAACGAAACCCCGAAGTCCTCAGCCCGATTGCCGAGCGGCATCAACTCGATGAACACTGAAAATGCTGGGTCTGCGATCAAATTCGCACGTACTTCGCGGGGCGGCAGTTCATCCCATACCGACAGGCGGCGGCCGCGGTCCTCGCTCGGCTCCACCCGCTGCAGTGTCCGGGTCGCGACCCAAAAGCACTCGGGTGCGCTGTCGAAAATGACTCCGTCGAAATCCAGAGCGAGAATTTTCATCGATCGAACTCGTCCATTGCGCTCATCGGTACGACTCACTTTTGACCACGGACCCGCATCCGATGCGCATCCGTCCCACACAGCAGAAAAAATGCGATTCGATTCGCATCCCATCGCGGAACCGACACCTAATCGCTTCGCCAGCGCTATGCTGCTGCGCGGTGAAGTCTGCTCTCAATAGCATCGGTCGTCAGATCCTGCCGTGGTCAATCTCCATTGGCGCGATGGTCTATGTGTTCGGCTACAAGATCGACTGGGAATCCATCCCCGAAGCGACCGCCAACGCGAACCTTCCCCTGTTCATCGCAATTACCGTTTTCGACAAATTGTCTTTCTTTGTCGTATGGGGCCTGTTTCAAGCGGCGGCGATCCGTCAGTTCATCGAGCGGGTTCCGATCCATAAGATCATGGCAGTCAAAGGCGCCTCGGAATTGGTGCGCACCGTCAATAACTCGTTAGCCGACGCCAGCTTCCTGGTCGGGGTGGCTCAACTTGTTACGACCGCAGGGGTCGCTCGAGTCGTAGCGATCGCGAGCATTCCCTTCATCACACACTTTGCGGTGCTGTTGCTGCAGGCGACCTTTGTGCTCGCTTTTCTCGAAGGGGGTCTCGCGGGCAATCGCGACGTCACGGGACTTGTCATCGCATCATGGCTG
>JBLHOB010000280.1:0-5039 GCA_047619425.1 Myxococcota bacterium | reverse complement strand
AGCTCTCCCTGGTATCGCATGGCAGCCGGGAAGACGATCGTCTTCGCCATATCACTCGTGGTGCGCGCCTCAACGCCAATCGAGAGACAGTACTGCTCGAGGTAGATCTCGAGGCGACTCAACGTCTCACGCTTCGACAAGACACCGTAGTTCTCAAACAGCGAGACCACTTCGTCGTTGGCAAGTGAAGGCAGCGCGTCGACCGTGGTGCGCAGGTTCGGCAAACCACGCTCTGCGGCTTCCTGGTGCCAAGCTTCCGAGTAGCCGTCTCCGTTGAAGATCACGGCACTGTGGTCGTTGATGATCTCCTTCAAGATCGACTGAACGGCCTTGTTGAGCTCTTCGGGGCCCTTCGGCGCAGCGGCTTCGAGCTTGGTTGCGATGAAGTCCAAGCTCTCGGCAACGATCGTGTTGATCGCGACCATCGGGCCTGCAATCGACTGCGCCGACCCAACCGCACGGAACTCGAAGCGGTTACCGGTGAAGGCGAACGGGCTCGTTCGGTTGCGATCGCCCGCGTCCTTGGGAAGCTCGGGCAGCGTGTCGACGCCCACCGTCAGCGTACCACTTGCCTTGGAGCTCTTGGCGCCAGCGTCCGTTGCGACCTGCTCGAACACATCGGCCAACTGCTCGCCGAGGAAGATCGAGAGAATCGCCGGCGGGGCTTCATTAGCACCGAGACGATGGTCGTTGCCCGCAGAAGCGATCACCGAGCGCAGGAGCGACGAGTACTTGTGCACACCGCGAATCACCGCAGCGCAGAACACCAAGAACTGTGCGTTGGCGTGAGGCGTTTCACCGGGGTCGAGCAGGTTGCCCTGGGTCGAGTTGCCGAGTGAGAAGTTCACGTGCTTGCCCGAACCGTTAACCCCAGCAAAGGGCTTTTCGTGCAACAAGCACTCCATGCCGTGCTGCTGGGCTACGCGCTTGAGCGTAACCATCATCAGCTGCTGATGGTCCGTGGCAATGTTCGCCTGCTCAAACACCGGAGCCACTTCAAACTGGCCCGGGGCCACTTCGTTGTGGCGGGTCTTAACCGGAATACCGAGCTTGAAGAGCTCGCGCTCACTGTCGAGCATAAAAGCCAACACTCGCTCCGGAATGGCACCGAAGTAGTGATCGTCAAACTGCTGTCCCTTGGCCGATGGGGCGCCAAAGAGCGTGCGGCCTGAGGCGATCAGGTCGGGGCGAGCGAAGTAGAAGTTCCGGTCGACCAGGAAGTACTCCTGCTCGGCGCCGGCGTACGAGACAACCGTTGAAACATCTTTGTGGCCAAACGCCTTAAGGACGCGCTGCGCCTGCTTGTTTAGAGCTTGTCCTGAACGCAGCAGCGGCGTCTTCTTGTCGAGCGCTTCACCCGTCCACGAAACGAATGCAGTGGGGATGCAGAGTGTTGTGCCGTTGGGGTTTTCGAGGATGTATGCGGGGCTCGTAACATCCCATGCCGTGTAGCCGCGAGCTTCGAATGTGGCGCGGATGCCGCCGTTCGGAAAACTCGATGCGTCGGGTTCGCCCTGAATCAGAGTCTTGCCGGCGAATTCGACGATGGCACCACCCTGACCGTCGGGTGAAAGAAAGCTGTCATGCTTTTCTGCGGTGCTGCCCGTCAGAGGGAAAAAGACATGGGCGTAATGCGTTGCGCCCTTTTCAATTGCCCAGTCCTTCATCGCGTTCGCGACTACGTCGGCAACCGCGGGGTCAAGAGCCGAGCCGGTGTTAATGGTTTGCATAACGGACTTGTAAACGGCCTTCGGCAAGCGAGCTTGCATCACGGTCGTGTTGAATACGTTGCAGCCAAAGAGATCTTTTGCAGAGACCTCCGAAAAGTTCAGCGGCTCTGCGAGCGGCTTGAAATTTGTAACCGCTTCAATTGCCTTCTGTCGCGCAGCACTTCCACTCATCGTCCAAGATCCTCCAGCGCCCTTAGTTACATGGCGCGATCTGGCCGGAACAAAAGCAAACTTCGTGCCCTATTGGCAATAGCTCATGTCGATGCATTTCATGTGGATAGAGGCGCAAGGAGGACAATACCGATGGGATTTGTGCCAATCACAAATTCGGCCAAAACCGCTGCCAAGACATTGGGCGGTGGCTGCTAAGAGACTAGGCAATTGTGTGTTTACTGAGACGCTGCGAGAGTGACGAGCGCATCGCGCGATGAGGTTGCAAAGTCGGCTTGCCTCCCACTCTTGGCTTCGTGGGTTGCTTGTGACCTGCCGCAAGCTCGGCCTGGCGGTGAATCGAGCGTAGGGCGGCACGGCGGCCTACAGTCAGCCGTCCATTTTGAGGAAATCATGCTGAACAACCTGACCGAATTCGAATCACAAACCTTTTCACAGGGTGGAGAAGACGGCGTACTGCAGCAGATCTACGACTGCATCGGCACCACGACGAAGAGTTTTGTGGAGTTTGGTGCCTGGAATGGGAAACATTTGTCCAACACCGCAAATCTCCGTATCCACCACGGGTGGAAGGGCCTTTTGATGGAAGGCAGCAGTCGCGCGGACGGGGACATCGTCAAGCGCGAGTTCATCGACGCCGAAAACGTCGAGAGGCTGTTTGAGAAGTACGACGTGCCCGAGATGTTCGATTTGCTGTCGGTAGACATCGACGGCAACGATTATTGGGTTTGGAAAGCCATCGAGCGCTACACGCCGCGGGTTGTGATCGTCGAGTACAACATCACATTTCGCTTTGACACGGCACGAACCATCGAATACGCGGCGAATCATATTTGGGACAAGAGTTCGTATCACGGCGCAAGCCTGGCCGCGTTTCACAAACTCGGGCTGCAAAAGGGATACACCCTTGTGCACACCGACAGCTTTGCGCCGAACGCGTTTTTTGTACTTAACAGTGAACTTCCGGCGGACTACCGCCCTCGCGCACTGTCGGAGATGGCGGTTTGGGATAGCCTTGTAACGGATCCAGGTGCCGACGATCGCGTCTGGGTCAACGTCTAGCCCAGCGCCATCATCGGGCGCCTCGAACACTCGCGAGGACTGCCATGGAAACCCAAGCACTCGAAGGCGCGTTTGGCGTCGAAGTCAACGGACTCGACCTCGGCGATCAACTGTCGGAGCTAGACATCGAAGGACTGCGGGCGGCACTCCTCACCCATCGCCTGCTCGTCTTCCGCGATCAGACGCTCGACGCAATTCGTTTGCGCGAATTGGGTCGCCACTTCGGCCGCCTCGACATCCACCCCTACATCGAGGCTGTGCCCGGCACGCCCGAAGTCATTGCTGTCGTGAAAGAAGCCGACGAGAAGCACAACTTCGGTGGCGGATGGCACTCCGAGGTGAGCTTCTACGAAGCCCCCGCCATGGGCACAATGCTGTACGCGGTAGACGTGCCTAACGAGGGAGGCGACACCCTACTCGCCGATGAGATCATGGCCTACAAAGCACTTCCCGATGATGTAAAGCAGCGCATTGGCGGCCTCACGGCGAAACACAGCGCCGAGCACATCTACGGTGAAGGCGGCGTCTATCAAAAGCGCGCGGACGGGGACGTAAGTGGCACAAAGACTCAGCGCCCCGAGGCGGCAAAAGGGCACGTCGAGCACCCGATCGTGCGTTCCCACCCCGACACCGGCGAGAAAATTCTTTACGTCAATCTCGCCTTTACAATTGGCATCACCGACCTTCCCGAAGACGAAGGGCGAGAGCTGCTCACGAGCCTGGTCAAGCATGCGGTGAAGCCCGAGTTCGTGACCCGCCTACACTGGGAGCCGGGCACCGTTGCCTTCTGGGACAACCGATGCACGCAGCACTACGCACTCAATGACTACGCGGGCAAGCGGCGCGAGATGCTCCGCGTTGTGGTTGCAGGGGACCGGCCGCACTAGGCTCACCCGCCATCTCACACGCAGTCGTATTCTTCCAGGCATCCCCGAGTGAACCCCTATATCGCCATCCGCTCAATAGAGTATGAAATTCAGGGATTCGCCCGGTCGAGCTGCCACCAGCGCCGACGATAAGTATCGGACGGAGGCGTTATGCCGGACCCAGTAAAACCCGAGCAATGTCGATTCATGGCCAAGTGCCCGATCTTCCCGATCTTCCGGTGCGAACATACCTTGAAGACCTTCCAGCTGATCTACTGCGAATCTCGCTTCGAAGACTGCGCGCGCTTCAAGCTCGCATCCACCGGCACCATGCCGGGCCCGAGACTTCTTCCAGACGGAACGATTCTCTCGGACCGGATAGCCTTGCCCGAGTAGCCGCCACCGTTTACAGGCGCGGACAACCGCGCCTGCGATGGTCGAGTTACACGCTCTCTGACGGAATATTGAAGTAGCTCTGGTAGTTGCGGAAGCGTTCGCGAACTTTGGCTTCATCCATTTCGATTTCCGCAAAGCTATAGAAGTGACGCCCGTGCTTGTCGGCGGGGTTGTCGTCGAGAAACGCCTGCATTGCATTCGCGGCTTCATCCGAGAGGTCGATGCCGAAGTGTTCGTATGCCCTGCGCACCGTGCCCACTTGGTCTGTAACGAAGTCTTTGAAGTGAAGGTCGACAACTTGCTCTTTCGGCAATTTCCCCGACTCGCGGTACGCAATCGTATTTTCGTATCCCTTCGCCAAAGCCATTGCGTAGTACTCCGCAACCTTGGGCAGTGACACGTGATCACTCGAGAGTCTGCGCAGTGTCGCAACGAGGCTGCTAATCGAAACCAACACACGCACAGGATCGCGATGGGTTTGTACGAACAACGCGTCCGGGTACTCGCGGTGCACATGCTGCAAATGCCACAGATGCTGCGGCGACTTCAATGCCCAGCGTTCCCCGGGTGCCTTCCACTGCAGCACTTGCAAGAAGCGTCGGTGCAGCTGCAGTGCAGTGCGCATGTCGTGATCCAACATCCATGCGTCATAACTCGAGACGTCGAACTGGGTCTGATAGATCATGCTCGCGAGATCGTGGGCGGTAATTGCGACGCACTCTTGCGCGCGCTCGGCCCCCATTGGATGCATCTTCTTAAACTCGGGGATCAACTTGTCGACCTGGTCAAGATCCCCCTGTACTTGAGCGATACG
>JBLHOB010000279.1:0-5040 GCA_047619425.1 Myxococcota bacterium | reverse complement strand
CCCGCGTCTTCGACGAAGAGTGTCTTGGGTGCCACTGCACAGGTCGGCGTACGGGCATTCGTGTCTTCGAGGGCTAGGCGCACACGCTGCCCGCGTGCTGCGTGTACCTTGGCTGTGATTCGGTACGTGCGTCCGGGCTCAAGGCCATTAACGGGTTGCGAGACGCTCGCCGCGCCGGGATGCGGCACGCTTACTTGCAAGCAATGTAGGTCGTTGCATCCCCCGGCCCCGACGCGCCCAGCATTGGCGGTCGGCGTCTTTATCGTCCAGCGATCCAACCCCGAAGTAAAGCTTGCGTTCGTTACGAGATTTGGAGCCGCCTGGCCGGGCATTGCATAGAGAAGCGCGGCTGCGACGTAAGCCAGCAGCGACAGGGGCCAGCGGTTGCGCCGTGTGGCGTCTGCGGCTGTCGAAATCATCACGTCTTGTCGCTTGTGGCTACCCGCAGCCATACCCGTTACTTAGCCAGTTTCCCGATGGTTGATTTGACGGCGCGAAACTTACCATTCGGCTCTCGCGCGATCGCGGAGACGCGCGAAAGTTCAATCGAAATTTCGCTGCCCAGTCGCGTGCGAATCTCACGTCGAAGCTTTGCCTCGGTGGCGGCTTCGAACTTCGCACCGGGTACGTATACGACCTCGATCGATGCGGCAGACGACTGAAGAATTTGCGCTTCTTCGACATGCGCCATCGATTTAAAGATGTGGTCCATACGGCCAATCATGGCGCCAGACGGCGTAACGATGAAATCTTCGACACGTCCATCGACCTCGGAGAACACGTCCCCGGGTCGTCCACAGGGGCACTTCTTTTTGAGTCGCGTGCCGATGTCACCAATCCGGTAGCGGATGAAGGGCGTGGCATTGTTTGCGAGCCCTGTGACGAGTAGTTGGCCGCGTTCGTATTCGTCGGTCTCTTCGATCGTTTCCACTTCGACGATGCAATACTCCATGTCGACGTGAAGGTTGCGCTCGCTGCAACCCGTCATCGAAACTGCAAACTCCGCACTCCCGTATCGGTCCCACACCTTGGCGCCGAATGCCTCTTCGATGTCGTCGCGTTGGTAGGCGAGCAAGGACTCGGACGAAGTAAACACTGCTTTGAGTTGGCCGCGCGTAAGGGTCGTGCCCGTCGCGAGCATCTCGCGTGCAACGAGGTGAAGCGCCGAGGGATAGCCGTTGGCGTAGACAGCGTCCGTCTCGTGCAGTCGGTCGACGTAGAGCTCAAGGTTGTCAGGCGACATGTGGTAGAGCGAAAACAGCAACTGGTTGCTGTAGGAGTTGTTGCGCCAAAACGGCGGACGCGTCTGGCCGACGGGCACGATGATCTTGCCGGTAAACGTAAAGTGCGGATCGTAAAGCCCGACGCCCAACTGCTCGCGTAGACGCCAGACCGTCGCGTACTCTTCGGCCTCGGTCTCGCGGGTGTAGAACAGGCGAAGTGCGGTCCCCGTCGTGCCGCTCGTCATGCCACGCCTCAACAAACGCGAAGGGATGTCGCGGGCAACAATGTCGTCAGTGTTCTCTCGGTACGTCATCTTGTCGAGAATCGGCATGCTGGCCAACGTCTCGGCAATCGCCTCGCCCGCGTCCGGCGCGTAGGAGGGGGCGGGGATATTCTTGTAAAACGGTGAGTGTTCCCGCGCTCTTTCGACGAGCCTCAACAAACGCTCACGTTGGATCTCGCGCAGTACCGCGGCCGGGCCGTCGATCGTGTCTTGCCACTGTTCAAGGGTCGTGTGGAAGTGATCCGAAAAGCGATTTCGAAAGCGTTGCTGGCCCGCCATGCTGACGAACAGGTTCTGCGTAAAGACCGGGAGATGGTCGAAGATATGCCGTTCGGCCAGGTCGGAGAGCGATCGCATTACCCGTGCTCCCCGGGCCACATCGTGCAACACGAGGGCCTACGAGTCCGCGGCGACGCGCTACCAGCCGCCACCCGAAACGTCCGTTGCTGCGCGAAAGCGATCATGTGGGTTCGGTGTGCTCCGCGTTCGGGTCCAGCTCGAGATAGGCGCTCAAGTAGTGCACACCTATATAGAAAGGAACGGTATCGACCAAGGCAATCGTCAGCTTGAACACATAACCGGAAGCGATGAAGACCCAAAGCTGTGGCCAGATTGGACTGTCGGGGTCAACCGGAATCGCATGAGCGTAAAAATGCGTAATCGTGATCACCGCGACCGTGTCCACCAACTGGCTCACCAACGTCGAGCCGTTGTTGCGAAGCCACAGATGCCGCCCCTGAGTGAGTCGCTTCCAAAAGTGAAACAAGTAGACGTCGCAAAACTGCGCTGCGATGTAGGCGATCATCGAAGCGCCAACCGCCCCCATCGTAAGATGCCGGATGCGAAAAAACGCATAGTCGTAGGCGTCGGTTGGGGGCAGCCCCGTCGCAGCGTCAAATTCAACGAGTGGCGGCAATGCTCCGCCTAGCCACAGGAAGCCGACGACAAAGACATTGAGCATCAACCCGACCCAGACCACGAGGTTTGCTCGCTCGCGTCCGTAGAGTTCGCTGATGAAGTCCGTGCACAAGAACGTGATCGGGTAGGGGAGCACCCCGACAGCGAGCGCCATCGGAACGTTCATCCCCATGAAGCTGAACGAAAGGTCGATAAACCGCGACACGCCCAAGATGTTGAGCATTGTCATCGAGCCGAGAAAGAGGCCGGCAAGCACGAGAAAAACTCGTTCTCGTCGCCAATGAAGCTCGGAGGCTTCGACAGGGTGAAGTTTTGCCATTGCCGTGCATCATACGTCGCTACCCCTGGGAATCGCCACCAAGGGCTGCGAAGTCCCGGGCAGGGTGGTACTCAGTGAACACCCAGTTTCTGCTCGTGTACCCCGCCCCGTGCGGTGGTGCTCGGGCCTTCTTGCGTTCGGGCCGCCGTTTTGCGCGGTGCGGTTTTTGTTTTGTGACGTTTTGGGACGAATCACAGAGAGCGCGATCACAACGACAAGCGAGTCCGCAGCCGGTGAGTAAAGCCTCCAACGAAAGTTTCAAGCAGGTCGTCGGGAAGGCGCGCAAGCGCACGACCCCAATGCGCCTTACCGGTTTGCGTGGAGCTGCGCGCGCGCTGGTTGCCGCCGAACTCATTCGCGCCCAGGGCACCCGGCCGGTTGTCGTTCTCACCCCCCATTCGCGCGCCGCCGACGCTCTGGCCGAAGATTTGCGCCTGGCCCTCGGTGAGCAAGAGGGCACCTCGCGGGTGCTTTCGTTTCCCCGCCACGACACGCTCCCCTACGAGCGCTTCTCACCCCAGCCCTTTGTTATCGCGGGCCGCATGGCGATTCTCTACCGCTTGCTAAGCGCCTCCGACGTGGCCGTTGAAGCACCGATTATTGTGAGCCCCTGGAGTGCGCTGCTCGCCCGGGTGCCGTCGCGCAAGCAAGTGCGCGCCCACACAACGCAGCTCGAAGTCGGGCAAACAATCGACCGCGATGAGTTGATCGAGAAGCTCACAACCGCGGGCTATTCGCGAGTGGCCATCGTCGAAGACCCGGGTGAGTTCGCTGTGCGGGGCGGTATCGTGGATCTATTCCCACCCCACCGCGCACTTCCGTGTCGCGTCGAGTTCTTTGACGACGAGATCGAATCCCTTCGCGACTTCGATCCCGCAAGCCAACGCTCCCAGACAAAGTGCGAACACATCGGTGCCGGTCCACCTCAGGAACTATTGGCAGACCGCGAGCAGATCGTCGCCCGCGCGGACGACGTTCGCGAGCTTTGCCTCGAACAAGGAAACGACGACGTCGTAGTGGAAGAAATGCTCGACGCTCTTTTGCGCGGCAGCCTGCCGCCCGGGGTCGAAGCACTGAGTCCGGTCTTGCAACCCGACCAGGAATGCTTTCTCGACTACCTACCCGACGACACGTTAATCTTGATCGACGACCCAGGCGCTGGGCAAACACGGCTCGAGCAGTACTGGGACGAAGCCCAGCGAAACCACGAAGCCGCGCGCGATGCAGGTCGCACGGTCGCCCCCCCCGATCAGCTGATGCAGCCCCGCGATGAGCTCGAAGCGGCAATCATTGCGCGCAACCCAATCTCTCTCGAACGTCTAGCGATTGACGAGCCCTCAAGTGGTGCTGTTGAGATCAACATCGGCTCGCGAGGTCACGACGAACTGCGTCGTGAGTTGGCGCGGTCTCGCACCCATGAGCGCGCCCTCACTCCGCTAGTTGAAAAGTTGACGCTCTGGATGGCAGAACGCAGTCGAGTCGTTTTGACCTGCAGCGTTCTGTCCAACGCCGAGCGCCTACGTGCACTGCTCGGCGAGTACGGCCTTGAGCCCCGCCTTGCCAACAACCGTCGCCCGGCATGGCGTTGGTCTGCACCGGGACGCGTCGAAGTGCGCGTCGCCGATTTGTCCGAAGGCTTTGAGCTGCCGGGTGAAGGTCTTGTCGTCATCGGCGAAGAGGAGATCTTTGGCAAGCGCGAGAAGCGCCACACCCGCAAGACCTGGCAAGAAGGGGCTGAGATCGACGGCCTCGCGCAACTCGCGCCGGGCGACTTTCTTGTGCACAACGACCACGGGATTGGCACGTACCGCGGGCTTGTTGAGCTGAACGCCGGACGGATTACATCAGAGCTTCTTTGTATTGAGTATCTCGCAGGCGATCGGCTGTTCTTGCCCGTGCATCGCTTGAACCTGGTTCAGCGCTACGGTGGTGCCGACGGCGCAAAGCCCCGCATCGACCGCCTGGGCGGCGCGACCTGGGAGAACGCCAAGCGCAAGGTCAAGAAGTCGATGCACAACATGGCCGGCGAGCTGTTGAGCATTCACGCTGCGCGCGAACTTGCACCGGGCTTTGCCTTCAGTCCCCGAGACACCTACTTCGAAGAGTTCGAGGCCGCCTTCCCGTTTGAAGAGACCCCTGACCAGATGGCGGCCATCGAAGACACGCTTGCCGACATGCAGCGCGCCAAGCCCATGGACCGGCTCGTGTGCGGCGACGTCGGCTACGGCAAAACTGAAATTGCGCTGCGGGCGGCCTTTCGCGCTGCCCTCGACGGCAAGCAGGTCGCCATCCTGGT
>JBLHOB010000278.1:0-5049 GCA_047619425.1 Myxococcota bacterium | reverse complement strand
GCGCGACACGATGTCGTCAAACTTCTTCGCAAGACTGCCGGATGTCCTCCATGAGGCGACCGACCGAGGTTATTGGAAGTTTGGCTACGGCCTAAAGAGCCTCGCCCAGGATTTATTTCTTCGATAACCCGAACGAACTCGAACAGCGGCCAAGTCGTCCAAAAACGCCTAGCCCCGTGCCTTGCGCCCAACGGCGACAAACTCGTTGTGGACGAACAACCGCCCGACGAAGCGCGGAAATGGAAACGAGTAGCTGCGCTCGGATTCGACGCCAGCGCGTTCGAAGATCGCCGCCAACTTGTCGAAATCCATAAACTCGACGTGGGTCTCGTCGCTGCGAAAACCAGCCTCCTGGGGAGCGATCAACACCACGTTTCCACCCGGGCGAACAAAGGGCAGGTAGTAGGCCAGTAATTCGGCCGCCTCGGCGAGAGGCATATGCTCGACCACGTGTGCGACCAGCAACGAATCAAACTTGTCTGGCTGAGCGTATTGGGAGGTAGCGAATGCCTCAGTCGTTACCGCGGCGCAACCGCGTGCATTCGCAACCCCGACGGACTCGGCATTGTGGTCAACGCCCACGCTGTCGCCACCCAGATGCAACAAGTTGCGCCCTACTCCGCAGCCGACATCGAGAGTGCGGCCGAGCTTGAGTCGACGGATGTTCCATCGATAGGGAGCCTGCACGTCAACAAAGCGCTTCCAGCCCGCATCTCCGAGGGTTTCGAGTCGCCGAGTGTAGGCGTCGCTTCGCGTGTCGTCCGAGTCGTTCAACGCTTCGCTCCCCCTTGCCTTTGCCGGCTGGCATCAGCCGGCACGGCGCGTTCGTAGTGGCGACTTGGATCAACCTTGGGCCACTCGAACCCGGGCCCTTCGCGCTTTTCAAACACTAGGTTCACCGTGAACGTTGCCGCAGACCCAATGAGTAAGACCAAAAGCGGAGTCGCAATGAATGCCCTGCGCAAGGTACTTCCACCCTGTACCCATCCGGCCAACACCTCGCTCGAATAGACCGCAAACGGTACCGCTGCGCCCAACAAATAACTGGCTTTCAAGGTCGCATACCAGGGGTTCTGCCAGCTGAAGATCATGTAGCCCAACACGGTAAGTCCCGTGAGCGCGAGAAATAGAGTGTCTGGGCCGCCCGGTTCGCGCAACGCTCGCTTTGCCCCTCGCACGATCCCGACGAAGAACGCAAGCGTGGGCAGCAAGCCGAGAATCAAGAGCGCGGTCCCGACCGCTTGAACGCTGGCCTCGGATCGGGGCAGCATGACGCGATGTCCATCAAACCAGAGCGTGGTGTAGGTCGTGCCCCAAACCGAGTGCAACAGATCGGGTGCCAACACCTGAGGGTCGCGAAACGTTGCCAGGGGAAGAGTCAAGTAGTCGAGTACGAAGCGTTCTCCCGGCGGCATCGTAAACATGACGTCGTGGACCATCAGGTTTTGCGGATAGAAGAAGCCGTATTGAATTTGATTCAGCAGATAGGGCCAACCCCCGACCGCAACCGCGACCCCACAGAAGACCAATGCGCGAACAAAGAAAGCCCCGAGCGTCCTACGCCGCAATCCGTCGGCCAGATACGCAAGCCCCACCGCCCCGACGACCAATAGGCCCGTCAACTTCGTGAGAAAGGCCAAGCCCGCCAGCAACCCAAAGAGTCCGATCGTCGGCAGCCCGAATCGTTCAGCGGGCTCCCTTCGCAAATCCAATGCGACTCCGACCACCACTGCGGAAATCAACGCACCGGACAAAATCTCTTCACCGAGCATCGCGCTCATGTAGATGTGCGCGGGCAAAAAGAGCAGCAGCGCGGCTGCGATGGTTACTCGCGGTAGGTTTTCGCGATCACTTACCCGCAACCAATAGACCACTGCGCCGATGCCCAGAAGCCCAACCACACTGCTCACCAGTCGCACGGCGATCGTGATGGCTTCTTTGTCCGCGCCCCCCATGGCGCGGCCCAGCAACGCCGAGGCGTAGTAGAAGAAAGGTGGATGAGACATCGACCAACCTTCGCCCGGGCTCGGCAAGCGCCAGGACGTGAGCAGGTGCGCGATGTAGTCCCAATTGGCCGGTGCATCGAAGCCAAAATGCAGCGGATAGTGAAAAGCATTGTGAAAACGGATCGCGGCCGCGCAAAGCACAAGAACCGCGCCGCCGATCGCCCACTGCCTACCGTGTTGTGTCTGCACCGGCTGGGAGAGTAGTCCCTCAAAACGCCGTGTACAAAACACACTTGCCGCGGTCAAAGCGCTGTCCGAGACTGCGGCTTCTTTTGAGCCTGCGACGCTCATCGATTGCACGCCAATTGCGAGCCGCTGGGGGAGTTTTGATGTCATTGTTGAAGAGGTTTTTTGGTCTCGATGTCGGCGAGGGTGACGACAATGCAGCGAGCCCTGCGCTCAATCGCATCATTGCCACTTTGGAGGGCATGCCCGAGGAGCGCGCGCGCTTTATCGCTGCCTTTGCCTACGTCCTGGCGCGCGTCGCCCACGCGGATTTACGCATTGAAGACAGCGAAGTCGACGCGATGGTTCGGGCCACGACAAAGTTGGGCAATCTGAGCGAAGACGAGGCGAAGTTGGCCGTCGAAATCGCAGTCACGCATGCCCGCGATGAAGGCGGTACCTCGAACTACCTCATCACCCGGGAGTTCCGTGAGCTTTCGAGCAAAGAGCAGCGCTTTGCACTGATTGAGTGCCTCTACGCGGTCTCCGCAGCCGACGGCACCATCTCGACAACAGAGAGTGGCGAGGTGTCGAAGATCGCAGAAGAGTTCGGCTTGACGCGCAACGAAACCAACAGCCTCAGAAGCGGCTGGAAAGACCACCTCGCCGAGTTCCAGGGCTTGAAGAAGAGTTAGAAGACTCGGCCCTCAGCGCTATCGCGTGAAGCTCAAGCGGCCGTAAGTCTCTCGCGAAACACCTCGATTACACGGTGCAGTGCGGCCTGGGTGGGGTGACCAGCTTCGTCGACTAGGTCCGTGGTCAACACCGAATGCGCTGTGCCCGGGATCCCGTGCGGATTGCCTTTGGTCGAATCGACCTCGATCGCCTCCAGTCCATCGCCCAACTCTTCGCGCAACCTGTCAAAGCGTTCGTCCGGACACATCGGGTCCCCTGTAAACCGAAGCGCCAACACGCCGCATCCCGCTGCCGCCCGCTTTTTTACGACCGCAAGCTCTTCGGGGGACACGTGCAGTGCCGCCTTGTGAGCTGAACTCACACCAAAAGGCAGTGAAGGCTGACTGAGCACCGGAGCCATCACGCTTTCGTCCACCATCAAGGAGAGAGCAAAGTTGCCGGTTAGGCACATCCCGATTGCGCCCACCCCCGGGCCGCCGCAATCGGCGTGAGCTTTGCGGCATAAGGCCCGCAGCCAGTCCGTGATGGGGCTCGACTCGTTTTTTCCCAGCACCGTAAATTCTCGTGAGATGCAAGCCCGGGTAAGTTGGCCAAGCAGGTACGGAACGCTCAGCGGCTTATTCGGCGTACCGAACAGGTGTGGCATATAGACTGTAAAGCCCTCGTCGGCGATGCGGCGAGCAAAGTCGGCGACCTGAGGCGTGATCCCCGGGATCTCGTGCATCACGACCACGCCCGGCCCTGTGCCCTTCTGGTAGACCCGACGAGTTGCACCGTCGTGTTCGAACTCAAAATCATCAAAATCTGAAAGACTCACCGGGCATTCCTCCGTTTCGATTGCTCACAATCGGGTGCGCAAGCCTAGCTGGCCAAGCCCTTTCAGCCGAACTTGAAGATTCGCACCGCGCTGGATGGGGATGCGGCCACGCCGCACGAATGTTTCTTTTGCGATCCACTGTTGGAGCTTTGGGGTGCGAGTCTGTATCGTCGAACCCAATGGAGTCCCTCGAATGGCAAGGCTGGCTCACGCTCGGGGTTGTTCTCCTCGTGCTCATTGGAATGGTGCGCGGTCTCGCGTCTCCGGACCTCATCATGCTTGCCGGGCTGATTGTCCTCGGCGCGACTGGCGTCCTGACCCCGGCCGAGACGTTTAGCGGCTTCGCCAACCCCGCGATGGCAACCGTCGCCGCACTCTTCGTGCTTTCGGCGGCGATGCGCGAAACAGGCGCCCTCGAAATTACCCTTGGCAAGTTGTTCGGCCGCGCGAAAAGCGAATTGAGTGGGATGGTGCGCACGCTTCCCGTGCTCGCGGGCCTGTCCGGCTTTCTAAACAACGCGCCGATTGTCGCCATGATGACGCCGCTGGTAATTGACTGGTGCCGACGACATCAGATCGCTCCAAGTCGCATGCTCATTCCGCTCAGCTACTCGACGATCCTCGGCAGCAGCATCACAGTCATCGGCACAAGCGTCACCCTCACCGTTGCGGGCCTCGTGACCCAGAGCGGCATGGAGCCTCTCTCGCTCTTCGAGTTGGCACCGGTCGGTATCCCGATGACGCTGATTGGCCTGCTCTATCTCTTCTTCGTCGCGCCGCGCATCCTGCCCTCACGCAGCGACCCAAGCTCGACCGTCGGTCAACACAAGCGCGAGTACACCGTCGCAATGTTAGTTGAAGACGATTGCCCCCTCATCAACAAGGGTATTGAAGACGCGGGCTTGCGCGCCCTACCCGGCTTGTTCTTGTTCGAGATTCGACGCGGTGAGGAAACCATCACCTCGGTTGGCCCGGACGAAGTCATTCGCGGAGGCGACCATCTCGTTTTTGCCGGCGTGGTGTCGACCATTGTCGACCTGCAACGCATCCGCGGGCTCGTCCCCATCGACGACGAGGAGGCCCCGGCTCGAGGCGGCCACGAGCACCGCTTGACAGAGGCCGTCGTCTCGCGCTCCTCGCCCCTGGTCAATCGAACGCTCAAGAGCGCAAATTTTCGCAGTGTCTACGATGCCGCCGTGATTGCAGTGCATCGCAACGGCGAGCGAGTGCAGGGCAAGCTCGGACAGATTGTCTTGAACGCCGGCGACACCCTGGTCTTTCAAGCGTCTTCAAATTTTGCCGAGCGCCATCGCAACAGCGCCGACTTCTATCTCGTCAGCGAGATCCCCGAGTCGCAAACACCGC
>JBLHOB010000277.1:0-5066 GCA_047619425.1 Myxococcota bacterium | reverse complement strand
TGCTTTTGGCCGCCGACAGCTTTGGCGTTGCGATGTCACTGATTCAGATGTCGACGGAGTACGCGAAAACCCGTGAGCAGTTCGGCACCATCATCGCCCAGTTTCAAAGCGTGAAGCATCAGCTCGCACGACTGGCAACCGACATCGAGCCGACGCGCGCGTTGTTCTGGTACGCGGCGCATGCTTTTGATCACTTGCCCGACGACGCAGAGCGTTCGGCAGCGCTGGCAAAGGCGCACTTGACCGACCGCGCGATGCATACCGCGCGCGAGTCCGTCGAGTTGCACGGTGGTCTCGGCTTTACTTGGGAGTGCGACGTACAGATTTGGTACAAGCGCGCCATGTTCAATAAAGCGGCATTCGGCACACCGGATGCGCTGCGCGTTCGCCTCGCGTCACTGGCGGGGTGGTAGCTAAAATGAATTTGAATTTCAGTCAGAAATATCAGGACTACCGTCGCGAGCTCCAAGAGTTTTTGAAGGGCTGGCCACTGGTCGGAGACGAAGCAGAGTTGCCCAAAGAAGAGCAGGTCAAGCTGTTTCGCCAGCGCGGTATTGAAGCGGGGTATGTCTACCTCGAAATTCCAAAGGAATACGGCGGCGCAGGGCAAGAAGCCGACGTCTTGAAGAGCGGCATCATCACCGAAGAGTACGCACGCACAGGCGCACCCGGTAATGCGATCCTCCAGGGCCCGGCACTGCTCGCACCCACGTTGATTGAGTTTGGTACCGAAGAGCAGAAAAAAGCATTCGTAGAAGCAACGTTGAAAGAAGAGATCCGCTGGTGCCAGGGGTATAGCGAGCCCGGTGCGGGCAGCGACCTCGCTTCGCTGCAATGCAGCGCGGTGCTCGACGGCGACGAGTGGGTGATCAACGGACAGAAAATCTGGACCAGCAACGCGCAGGATTCGGACTACTTGTTTGGTCTGTTTCGAACGGAGCCCGAAGCGTCGCGCCATGCGGGCATTTCCTATTTGATCGTGAACCTCGATCAGCCGGGCGTTGAAGTGCGACCTCTCAAGCAGATGACGGGCTCACTTGATTTCAACGAGGTATTTTTCACCGACGCACGAACTCCCGCGGATCACATCGTCGGGCAGCGAGGGGAGGGCTGGGCCGTCTCTCGCGCGACCCTCAAGCACGAGCGCAACTTGATCGGAAACCCGAACATGATGCGCGAGCACTTCGACAGTGCACTTACCCTCGCTCGCAACACGATGCGCGACGGGCGTCCGGCAATCGAAGACCCGATCATTCGCAATCGTCTGGCAGAAATCGAAGGCTTCGTGCGCACCGCCGAAGTTTCGAATATGCGTCAGATGACAGCGGCCGTGCGCGGCGAAGAGCTGAAGGTCATGTTGCCGATGATGATGAACAAGCTCTACTCGACCGACACCATGCAGAAGATCACTGCTCTCGCCTACGACCTGCTGGGAGCGGATGGCGTACTGGCTCCCACCGAGGAAGACGTCGCGAGCTATGCCCGCACCCATTCGGCGTCGGGCTATGTCGAGCAGTACATCTTCTCTCAAGGGCCCGCGATTGCAGGCGGCGCGACCAATATCCAGCTCAACATCATTGGCGAGCGCGGCTTGGGCTTGCCGAGGGATCTGCGCCAAGCGCCGAAATAGACGCGACGGCGCGAAGCCAAAGAGTCCGAAGTTAGACAGTCCGAAGTTAGACAGTCCGAAGTTAGACAGTCCAAGAAGAGCGGGAAGCTAGAAGAGTGAAACGCCGCCGAAGGCCAGTGCCGTGGCAAAGGCAGCGGCGATCACCTGGGCACCAATGGCGGGCCACAGGCTCATGGAGCGTTCCCGAATCATTGCGAGCGCCGCGCCGCCGACCAAGGCCGCGGCGGCAACGATGCCCACATCGAGGGCACCCATCGGGAATGGCGTTGCATCGGTGATGTTCCAGGACAGCGCTGCAGCGATGTAGACCACCATGTACAGAAACGTCGAAACCGACGCGGCACGCGACAGCATCCACGGACCGGCGACCCGTTGGATGGGGCCTTGGAAGAGGAACCATCCGTGTACGACCCCACGAAACCAGCCCTCGCATGCGACGGCGGCAAGCGTTGCGATCAATAAGCCGGTGGCGATGCCTGCGGTGTCTGGAGCTAAGCCACGCGGTACCCACGCGTTCGCAGGGACGGCGCTGAACATGACAAGTGGGTAGAGATACAGCCAATCGTGGCCTGCGGGTGTGCGCCAACCAAACATCCAGGGGCGGCGGTTCGACGCGTTCCAAGTTGTCGGTGCGGCGAAGAGCAGGGCGACCAGCGATAAGGCTATGAGCCCGGCCCCGCCAGCGGTGACGCTTGAAAATAGACCTGTGCGCCACTCGGGAATCGTCGACGCGACGAAAGCGGCGATGGTCCCGAGTAGCAAAAGACCTGTGGTGAGTGTTGTCGCCGCAAACCACGGCCAAAGTCGCGTGCGTTTGGTTCGGTGTTGGTACGCCTGTTGGAGAATCCGCAGTACTTCATTTGGCGCAAGTCGCGTGCCCGACGTGCGGGGCGATCCGCCGATATCGAGTGAGCCTCCCCAGCGATTGCCTGCAGGCCTGCCATCGACCGCAGGATCGACAAGGTTGAGCAGATCGTAAGCGGGCTCGAGGTCGAAATTTAAAATCGCGCTGACCCGCCGCAGGGTGTAGTGCCGCGTCTCGTCTTCCTGAGACTTCTCAAGGGCAATGATCCCAAGCTGGTCGGCAAAGCGGTTCTTGAGACTTCGCTCGGCTTCGTAGATGCCGGACTGATCGCGGCACGCAACGGCGACCTTGCGGTCGGCAATTTCTACATGACCGAGGATTTCTTCGATGCTGGTGTGGTCCTGAAAGTCGCTGCGGGTGTAAACGAGTTGATCGATCTCTCCGAGCATCGCCGCTGCGTACGCGCGGGCGTCCAAGTCTGCCCACCGCTCTTTGGTGCGATACTCCTTCTCTTTCGTGTAGAGGGTGTCGAGGCGCGCACGGGCTTCGCGAAGAGTGTTCTGGGTGAGCCCGCAGTAGTCGGCCAGCTCAGAACCATTGGCGTCAATTGCACCCTCAAGGCGCAAAAGCGGGAGCAGGACGTCCTTGCTGCGACTGCTGAGTTTGGGGATGCGACGAAAGTTGAGAAGCACCCAGATCGCGAACATCGTGTCGAGATCGGGTTCGTTTGCGTAGAGGGTCCAATCGCCTTCATCCATCTCGAGGCCGTTCATGACGAGTACGAGAGCCTGCTCGCAAGTAGCGAGAGTAAAGGGACGAATACAGCCCTGGTGGTGGTCGAGATTGTAGAACCGGGTCTTGTTGTCGAGTTTCGGCGGAAAGTCGCCCGCCCCGTCGAGGAAGATGGCTCGGCCGCCCATGGCTCGGGCATCGGCCTCTGAGAATGTGAGCTTGGGATTGATCTGAACGCGCACCCGCGGTGCGTCGTCGCAATGCAGGAACATGCCGTCCTCGGACTCGCGCACGCCGTAGCGCTCGGGAACCTGTGACGGGATCACCGCCGGAACTGGAACCGGGGCCGGTGGCGCGGGGCTAGCCGGAGCGTCGCGGTAGCCGCCCAGCCATCCGCGTCCCTGGCTCTTAGCCACGTCCGAGCGGTGGATTGCCAGGTCTGCGCTGTGATCTCGAGTGTCGGGCTTCCTGTCGGCCCGCTTTGGTCGTTCAGTCATAAGCGAAGCTTGAGTGTGCCCGACTTGTCGCCGCGCGACCCGCCGAACGCCCGCAAAAATGAAATACTTCTCGCGACGAGTCCCCAAGCGTTGGATATGACAAAGGAAATCTCATCTGTCCTTGGGGGACGCGAGTGCAGTTCGGCTTGCTGTGCACAAGCAAAACGCCCGCCGCGACCTTGCCGCTGCCGTGGGTTGGTGGTGGCCGGCGCGCAGCCGTGAGCAATTAGGAATCGGAGTCTTCGATTTCTTGCTTTCGCTTCATCCAGCCACCGACCATTTCACCAAAGGGAGCTGGGTTGTAGATGTCTTCCTCGTAGGACCATTTCATGTCGCCGGCGTACTTGAGTAGGGTGAAGTTGTGCTCTTGGTGCAAGCTGCCGTCACCCGGGTCCACCATCCGGTTCCAAACCATGCAAACGACCCAACCTTTCTCCTCGTCGATGACGTACCACTCGATCGGGTAGAACTTCATCTCGGTGTTGGGGTACTTCGACATGGTCGTGCAGATCCAATTGCGGATCGCCTCTCGACCTCCGAAGCGGCCGAAGAGATGCTCGACATAGGTCGCGTCTTCGGTAAATAGGTCGGCCCAGCAGTTCCAATCTCCAGACGTCCCGGCCTGCAATGCCATCGCCTGGTAGTGGTCAAACGCTTTTTCGATTTCTTCCCGGCTCCACTTGCCCATCGCAATCTCCTCGTCGAGTTGAATCGAGAGAAGTAACGCAAGGCGCCGGCCAGTTCAAACGCGAATGCGGAACAATGGCTGGCGGCACAACCGCCTGAGCGACTCGGGGCCAACGACCATCGTGCCCTCGGGCAGAGGCCATCACCGAGACCCGGCCAGCCTTGCGAGATGATTGCCCGGCATCCCACCTGCTCAATCGCCTGCACGATGAGCTCGCTGCTCGCGTTCGCACGGTTGCGCAATCAAAGACATCGCGATGCAGCAGCTTTGCGGCCACTCAAGGCCGATGTCGGCCTCGAATAAACTCAGCTTTCGATCGCCGAGTCGAGCAGCATCTCGACCACCGCACCACCCAGCCAAGAACCTACTGCCACCGACACGAGCAAGCCGAATCGCACAACCGTTGAAACGTCGAGGGGCCAGGTGCGAATGGCTTCGATTCGCGCTTCATAGGCGAGCAGGCCGGAGATCTGCTGAGATGGGTCGCGCGCGTCCCCCGCCGCGAGAAGCTGTACGCGACAGCCACGAATCGCGTCTCGAATCGCCGCGAGCTCGCGCTCCTTGGCTTGCTGAATGGTGGCGTGGGCGCCTCGCAACGGTTGCAATAATGAAAAAACGCCAAGGCCCACCGTCGCGAGGATGACCAACGGGGTCGTGACGTTCTGCTCCTGATCGATATAAATCAATGAGGCGAGCGTACTTCCGCCGATCCAC
>JBLHOB010000276.1:0-5071 GCA_047619425.1 Myxococcota bacterium | reverse complement strand
GCTATGCGCGGCCAGCCCCGACCGTGACGAAGTCGGTGCGCGTTGACGCCCTATTCGAAGATTTGCTCGAGATGATCCAGCAGATCCTGCCGGAGAACATCACGCTGGCAGTCGACATCAACAAAGGACACCGGCTCGAGTCTGACTCCGATCAACTGAGTCAAATGCTTTGGAATCTCTGCCTGAACTCGATTCAGGCGATGTCCGAGGGCGGTGTGCTTCGTATTTCAGTTCGACCGGTGACCCCTCAAGGGGGACCGGCAACTTTCCGACAAGAAACAACACAGGAGACCGCGCCTGATACGCAGACGTGCGTCGTGGATACGCAACGGGTGGATGATGCACCCCAATGGCTTGAGATTGAAATCACCGATACCGGAAGCGGGATTTCAGAGGACGTAATGGTCGATATTTTCGAGCCTTTCTTTACTACGAAGCGAGACGGTACGGGCTTGGGTCTGCCCACCGTGCATAGAATTGTTGAAAATCATGGGGGCGCGTTGGAGCTTACGAGCGAACCGGGCGTTGGAACCAAATTTTGTATTCGATTGCCCGGCAGCGAGGTTCCTCGATGAACAACAATGTCAGGGTCCTCATCGTCGACGACGAACGCAGCATGCAAGAGTTTCTCGAGATCTTCTTCCGTCGCCAGGGGTATGACGTAACGACCGCCTCGGATGTCACGAGTGCCACGCTTTGCCTTGAAAGCGACGACTACGATCTGCTGATCAGTGACATGCAGATGCCCGATGGGTCTGGGCTGGACTTGTTGCGCGTTGTTCGCGAGAGCTCGCAAGACACCGTGACCATTATGATCACCGCCTTTGCCTCGACCGACAGTGCCATCACTGCGATGAAAGAGGGCGCTTACGATTACATCACGAAGCCGTTCAAAGTCGACGAGATTCGTTTGGTCGTCGAGAAGGCTCTCGAGAAAAAGCTGCTCGCAACTGAAAACCAGCGGCTGCGCTCCGAGCTGCGAGGCCAGAAGCGAAAGCGCACGATCATCGGCACCAGTCCGGTCATGCAAAAGGTTTACGACTTCATCTCGCAAGTTGCAGATACCCGGATCAATGTTCTGGTGAGTGGCGGCAGTGGTACAGGTAAGGAGCTGGTCGCGCGCGCGATACACGACCAAAGCGATCGAACCGATAAACCATTTGTTGCGATCAATTGCGGCGCGATCCCCGAAAACCTCCTCGAAAGTGAGCTCTTTGGACACGTGAAGGGTTCGTTTACCGGCGCGGTGAGCAATAAAGAGGGACTGTTCGAAACCGCGGACAACGGCACGCTCTTCCTCGATGAGATCGGGGAACTCTCGATGCCCCTGCAAGTGAAACTACTACGCGTGATTCAGGAGAAGTCGATTCGTCGCGTGGGTGGGATCAGTGACCACAGCGTCAACGTGCGCGTGGTCTCTGCGACCAATCGCCGGCTCGATGAAGAAGTGGCGGCGGGGCGCTTCCGCGAAGATCTCTACTACCGACTCAACGTCATGGAGATTCCGCTTCCAACGCTGGCTGAACGACGCGAGGATATTGCGTTGTTGGTCGATCACTTTGTAAACAAGTTTTCTTCGGAGTTAGGCAGAGACGTCCTACCGATCGATGACGACGCGCTCGCGAAGCTGATGTCCTATGACTATCCCGGCAACGTGCGCGAACTGGAGAATATCGTCGAACGTGCCGTGGCACTGAGTCGCGGCAAATCAATCTCGCTGTCGTCTTTTCCTGACACGATTCTACGGCCGCCGGAGTTGAACTACTCGTGTCAGATCTCAGACGAAGGCGTCGATCTCGAAGACCTCGTGAACAACTACGAGCGCGCGTTGCTTACCGAGGCCATGCGAGCATCCAATGGCGTCAAGAAACGCGCCGCACACCTGCTGAATATTTCCTTTCGATCGTTCCGATACCGATACGAGAAATTGGGGCTTGACGAAGACGACCGCAGTCTCGGCTGAGCGTCATGTTTTCCTTTCGCGGCGTGCAATTCGAAGTACTCGTAAGTCTGACAGTTGTCATGGTTGCCGCGACGGCGGTGTTGACCGCCTTCATGATGCGCACGCACATGTCGCAGATCGAGACGCTGCGCGACGTAATCGGACGTGCGCTCCTCATCGAGACCCAAGCGCCCACTTTTCCGCTGCTTGGCGGAGCCGAGGGAGTTGAATGGTGGCGGTCCGATGGCGACGTATTTCGCCCATTGGGCGGGCACAAAGGTGTACCTAGCGCCGCACTCGTAGATCTCGCGCAGACGGCTCGGCGCGAGGGTACGGCCGTGGTTGGAGTGGGTTCGCCCTGGGAGCCGCTGCGCTTTGCCGCGCCGATCGGCGCGACCAACGACGTCGCGTTGGGGCGCGTTCCGCCGCCGATGCGCGGTGGCATCGTTGTGGGAATGCTCGCAATGGATTGCCTCGTGTTCATCACCATGGGGGCCACGCTGCTGCGTAACCGCGTTGTTGCGCCCATGCGCGAGATGGCCGCCGCAACTCGCGAGGTTGGTGAGGGCACTCGCGGGACACGGGTACGTGTCGAGGGCAACGCAGAAGCCGCCGAAGTGGCAACCGCATTCAACGACATGGCCGAAGCGCTCGAGCAGCGCAGTGAGGAACTTGAGAAGGCGGTATCCGACTTACGCGAGACCAATCGAACCCTGCGCCATGCTCGAGATGGTCTTGATCGCTCAGAGCGACTGGCCGCTGTGGGTAGCCTTGCCGCTGGGGTTGCGCACGAAGTGGGCAACCCGATGGGAGCCTTACTGGCGTTTCTCGATCTCGCCCAACGCGATGAGAAGATGACTCAGGACACCCGAACCTATCTCTCCCGGGCTTCGGAGCAGGGCGGTCGCGTGCGCGACATTCTGCGCCAGCTTCTCGATTTCTCAATGCCACCGCGTGGAGCTTGCGGTCCGCTCGATCTGGCTGCCGCTGCGGAGCAGACCAAGGGCCTTGTCATTGCGCAAAGCCGCTATGACGCGATTGAGATCGAACTGGTAAGCGAGGAGAATCTGCCCGCGGTGATAGCCGACGACGGGATGGTTGCCCAGATTCTTTTGAACTTGATGCTGAACGCCGCCGACGCTGCGCTCGATGGCACAACACCACCGCGCATTCGAATTACACTCCGCGCTGCGCCCCTGGAGACGCGTCATGGAGAAGGTGACCGGGTTACAGCCGGTCGCGAGCACTTTGATGCGGTCGAGTGTGCAGTGGCAGACAGTGGATGTGGCGTGGCGGAGGAGAATCGAGAGCGAATCTTCGACCCGTTCTTTACGACCAAGGATCCCGGCGTCGGCACAGGGCTTGGGCTCGCGAACGTTCTGAAGTTCGCCCAGGACATGAACGGCGTCATTGCGTTGAGCGAGGAGAGCCCGCTCGCAGGTGCCGAGTTTGTGTTTCGGCTACCCACCGAAGCGCCATTTCCATCGAAGGTGCGCGGCGACGCTTAGCGCGCAGCCGGGCCGGCTAATCGCGGATTCCGTACTCCTTGATCTTGTAGAGTAGGGCGCGGTGGCTGATCTCGAGGAGCTTCGCGGCGTGGGTACGGTTGCCGTCGGTTTCACCGAGTGCTCGTCGAATGAGATCGAGTTCAAACGTTTTGCGCGCGGCTCGCATTGCGAACACATTCGAACCCATCGTACCGCCTGGGCTCCTCGCCTCGCCGACGTTCCCGGGCAAGTGACTGATTTCGATCTTGTCTCCGTCCGCCAAGATCAACGAACGTTCGATTACATTTTGAAGTTCACGAACATTGCCCGGCCATGCATAGTTCACGAGGCGCTCCAATGCGTCGTCTGCGATGCTGCGGACGCGTTTGCCCAACGTCTCCCGGTAGTGAGCGAGGAAGTGGTCGCATAGCAGTGGGATGTCCTCGCGACGCTTGCGCAACGGCGGGATCGAGAGGCGCATTACGTTGAGTCGGTAGTAGAGATCCTCGCGAAACGATCCATCGACAATTGCCGCGTCGAGATCGCGCGACGTTGCAGCAATCACACGTACGTCGATCTTGACCGACTTGCTGTCGCCAACCGGTCGTACTTCCTCTTCTTGCAACACGCGCAATAGCTTGACCTGCAGCGCTTGTGGCAGTTCTGCGATTTCATCGAGGAACAGCGTCCCGCCGTCCGCTTCTGGGAACAGCCCACGGCGCGCGCGGATGGCACCGGTGAACGCACCTTTGACGTGTCCAAAGAGCTCGCTCTCAAGCAAGTGCTCGGGAATCGCGCCACAGTTTATGGCGACGAATGGCTCGTTGCGTCGAGGCGATTGGCTATGCACCGCGCGAGCAAGCACCTCTTTGCCTGTGCCGCTTTCACCGGTTAGCAGGGCGGTTGTTTTGAAGGCGGCCGTGCGTTCAACGAGTTCAAGGAGCTCGATCATCGAGGAAGAAGCAGCGACAATCGGCCGTTCTCCAATCGCGCGAACCACTTCGCGTTTCAAGTGAACGTTGCTGCGACGAAGCTTCTCCCGCTCTTGCGCCTTGCGAAGTGTCAACAAGATCTCTGAAGGCTGAAAGGGTTTCGCGACATAGTCGTAGGCGCCCAGTTTCATTGCTTCAATCGCTAGGTCTGCGGCGCCGTAGGCCGACATCATCACGATCGGGATGCCGGGTAGCTTGCGTGCAATCTGAGGAAGCAGCTCGAAACCATCGAGGCCAGGCATGCGCACGTCGCACAGCACAACATCAACTGGCACTTCTTCGGCGCGCTCCAGAGCGCTCTCACCGTCACATGCCGTTGTCACCGCATAGCCCTCGGCGGCCAGAATCAACTCAAGGCTTTCGCGCAGAGCATCATCATCGTCGACGACGAGTATTTGTTGGGTCATGTGTGGTCCTCACGTATGTGTGCCGAGCCCGAAGATTTCGAGGACAAGTGATTTGCGAAGCGCTGCTTCGTCAAAAAATATTTTCCTTCGTATCGGGTTCACCGTGCTCGGTCATGAGGGGAAAGGGACTCGGAAACTCCGGAGTTGCGCACGAAAGACGCGATTCGGCCCTCAGAGTTGCAGGCTGATGGTGATATTCCGCTGGCACCCTGCCGCAGGCTTTGGGTTCGCTCGCGACTCAAT
>JBLHOB010000275.1:0-5076 GCA_047619425.1 Myxococcota bacterium | reverse complement strand
CCCGAAAATTGCCCGCGCAAATTGTGCAAGCCTTCGGCGCGGCACTCGTCGAGCAGGCGCAATGACTCTTTGTAGAGATCCGGATTCTCGTCGATCTGCTGCAAATTGAACGTCACGACCCGGCCCGTTTCTTTCGCAAGCTGCTTCAACCAGGTGATCTCGTCGGGGACTTCGCGATGCGTCAAGCTCATCTGGAACACGCCTGTGCCCAACGAGCCAAGCGCTCGTCCAATGCCAAACAACTCATCGCGTCCGGCGAACGTACCCGGTACCGGCACACCCTTGAGGGTGTTGTGCATCTCGGTGCGAGAGGTGGAAAAGCCGAGCGCGCCCTGCCCGACCGCTTCGTGCACGATCGCTGCCATCCGGCGTACGTCGTCCGCGGTCGCGTCTTCGTTGTCGATGCCGCGCTGCCCCATCACGTAAGCACGCAGTGCGCAGTGAGGCACTTGCACGCCATAGTCGATCGCATGCGGCCGTCGCTCGAGGGCATTCATGAACTCGGGAAAGGTTTCCCACTCCCACTCAATCCCCTCGTGCATCGCAGCACCGGGAATGTCTTCGACCGCTTCCATCAAGTCGATTAGCTCGTTGCGCAGCTCTTCGTTGACGGGAGCAAAGCCCACCCCGCAGTTCCCCATGACAACACTCGTCACACCGTGATCCGATGAAGGCGAGAGATAGGGGTCCCAGGTTGCCTGGGCGTCGTAGTGGGTGTGGATGTCGACAAAGCCAGGGGTCACGATGTGCCCCTTCGCGTCGATCTCTCGGTACCCGGCACCTACGTCCGTGCCGACGGCTGCAATCTGGCGACCGCGGATCGCAACGTCGGCTTCAACCGGCGCGCCTCCCGTTCCGTCTACAACGGTTCCATTCTTGATAACGACGTCATGCTTGTCCATCGAACACCTCTCGGGAAAAGACGCGACTGTGTAGTCGTGTCGACCTCGAGAGTATGCCGTGGCTGGCGCTCAAATCGATGCCTGTGAAAGGCCAAAATGACGGAGTTGCGCGGCGCGCCGTAACGCGCCCGATGGCGCTTCGCTACGCGCTGGCGCGGCGAGGTGCCCCCGTCGAGCCAGAACTCTTGTGCGGTCCGGCCTTCTTGCTCTTGACCTTCTTTTTGAAGCCTTCGCCCTTCTTGTAGCTCTCGGACTTGCTACCCGGCTTGCCCGGCTTCTTGAACACCTTCTTGTAAGGCTTTCGGGGACCCTTGGGTTTGTAATTGGGTTCACGTCCGGACGAATCGTCACTAAAAATGTCGACATTCGCCGGCGCAGAGCCCTTCGCCTTCATCTCCAGGGACTGATCACCCTGGGCCAGCCGCAGTGCGCCCGCGGCCAAGGTCTCGATATCAATGCTCCCGTCCTTCAACATGCCGGCGATGACTTCCTTGTAGGCCGTCAAATCCGCAGTATCGATGGTTTCGTAGAGCTTTTCCTTCAAGATGCGCGCGCGCTTTTCAATCACCTTGGAGTAACTCGGCAACTGCATCAGCGGGATCGGCGCGTTGATGAAGCGCTCGATCTTTTTGAGCATCCAACGCTCTTTGGTCGAAACAAACAAGATTGCTTCACCCGAACTCCCCGCCCGGCCCGTGCGGCCGATGCGGTGAACGTACGACTCAACATCCATCGGGATATCAAAGTTGAAAACGTGACTGATGCGGTCAATATCGAGCCCGCGTGCGGCGACGTCGGTTGCCGCAATCAAATCGATCTGGCCCGACTTCATGCGGCGTACCGCTAGCTCTCGAGCGCCCTGTGTCATGTCTCCGTTGAGCGCTTCAATCTTGAAGCCGCGTGCGCCAAGCTTCTGTGCGAGCTCGGTGCATGCAATCTTTGTCTTCACAAAGATGATCCCGGCTTCGACCGTCTCGGTCTCGAGGATGCGCGTCAGTGCGTCGAGCTTGTGAAGCCCTTTGACCAGCCAATAGCTCTGCTTGATGTTCGGCAGCGTGAGCGCCTTGCGAGCAACCTTGATGCGGGTCGGGTTCTTGATGTGTCGATCGGCAATGCGTTCGATTTCGGCCGGCATGGTCGCCGAGAACAGCGCAATCTGTCGGGTTGGCGGTGTGTGGCCGAGCACCCATTCGACATCGTCGATAAAGCCCATTCGCAACATTTCGTCTGCTTCGTCGAGGATCAGTACATCGAGGTCGCCAATCTTGATTGTGCCTCGGCGCATCAGATCCATCACACGACCGGGCGTGCCGACGATGATGTGTGCTCCGCGCTCGACTTGACGAATCTGCGGCATGATGGCTTGCCCACCGTATACGGCGGCGACCTTCACATGACCCAGTTTTTGCGAGTAAGTCTTAACCGCTTCGGCAACTTGAAGTGCCAGCTCACGGGTCGGCGCCAGGATCAGTCCCTGAATCTTTCGCTTCTTCGGATCGATGCGTTGCAGCAGCGGCAGCGCGAAGGCCGCGGTCTTGCCGGTGCCGGTTTGCGCTTGACCAATCAAATCCTTGCCGGCCAATAGGGGCGGGATGCTCTCGACCTGAATTGGGCTCGGGGTTTCGTATTTCAGTAGGCGCAAAGTTTCGAGGAGTTCGCTTTGCAGTCCAAGGGACTCAAAGCCAACCGGAGTGGCCTCGTCTTGCGATGTTTGTTTTTGATCAGATGATTCTTGCGACACGGATAATCTCGTTGGATCTCATTGGCAGGTTTATTGTCGTGCGAGCATTGACGCGAACGTTCGCGTTCTCGGGTAGACGGCTCGCCCGGATTGAATGCGTTGTTTTTTCGGCAGGGGATGCAACTGGGCGTGGTGAGTTACGAGCGTTGCCTTAACGGGGTTGGAAGCTGCGAGAGCTACCCTAAGCAATACGAATGCTCGGCCCTCTTGAGACTCGACTGCGGCCCAACAGCGAGCGGGCGGTAGCATACCCAAAATATCAGCCAGCGGTAGAGCGTTGGAATTGCAGTACTATTTGCTGCGAAGCCCCTGCACATCGGAGATGGCAAGGCCCTGTGTCGCACGGCTGTCGGTGGCGTGAGGCGAGGCTCAGCCGCCTAGGCGGCTAAAAATGTCCTCGGGGCTGTCGCCACCGGTTGCGTCACCGACGTGCAATCTGGCTTCCGCTGCGATCGACTCGCCGATTTCTTGGCCATTGTCGATACCACGCGCCGCGAGTTCGCCAGGCATCACCTTGCGCATCACGGCCTCTACCTGCTCGACCGTGAATCGCGCTGAGTCGACGCCCGCCTCCTTCATCGCGAGTCGCATGGTTCCCCGCGCCTCGATTCGACTTAACGCGGTGCGCTCTTCGAGAGCTTGGGCCAGTGAGTCAAAAGCCGCTTCGGACATTACGCACCCTCCGCCACGATCGGAAGAGACGCGCGCGACTCAATCGCATCGATGTACCAACGCGGAGGAAAGAACGCGAAGGCAACTGCGATTGAACCCATCAAACCAAAAGAGGCCATTGCATAGACGCCCGCTGTATAATCTGCGAGTGCTGCTCCGTGCAGAGCCTGGCACCCGATCACGATCGCGATCACAAACGTCTGCGCACCGGCACCGACGCCCCAAAGCCAGATCCGGCGAGCAACCATTGGCTCTGCCAAGCCAAGACTCACTCTGCGCCGCAACATCATGCTGTAGCGAAACGCTTCAGTGGCAGCCCAGAGCATTCCGCCACCGCGCAGCAAAAGCAGCATCAGAGGCAGCCACCAGATCGTCGACGAAGCGGTCATCGCCAATCCAGCCCATGCAACCGCGAGCAGGCTACCAGCCGCAAAGAGCCCCGTCGCCCAGCCTGTCTTCGCTCGATAGACCTGCCACGTCCCGGCGTAGCAAGAGATCAAATGCACCGTGAGTGCAACAATGCCAACGAGCACCGGGCCACGGAGTAGCTCGCCTCCGTGCTCGGCCTTCATGGTTCCAAGAGCTGCAAACACAACGCCACCGATCGCAAGCGACAGCACACTGACCCCAATCGAGAGTTCGGGGATCATGCGCGTCCGTCGCCACAGACGAAGCGTTCGCACGCCGACGTATACAGCAAGAATACAAGTGATGAGGTGAGCAAGGTGCGAGCGTTCGAGCAAGACAGTCTCCTAGTACGTCCATCGGCCTAATGCCCTGTGGGCATAACCCCTAGTCGCCGCACAAAAGGGGCCGACCCAATCCCTGATTCCACCGAGCTTGAAACATGCACCATCGATGCAACAAACACGCACTCAACCTGCGCATTCACTTGCAAACGATTTAGACTGCGTACGTGCGCCGCCACATCAATGCACTGGAGACTCTGCCAATGGCAACCACTGAGGCCATCGACCTCGAAACAGGGACTGACGAACTACTCGCCGCATTGCACGGCAACGTTGCGGTCGTGACATTGAATCGTCCCCAGGCCCGCAACTCACTGTCGGACATCCTGAGCCCGGCGTTTCGACAACTCCTGCCAAAACTCGCCGAGAACCCCCTTGTCCGCTGCCTCATGGTAACCGGCGCGGGCACGGCCTTCTGCGCGGGTGGCGACGTAAAGGGCATGGGCGCCAGTGCGGGACAGAGCAAACCCCGAACGCGCGAAGAGATCGTGGAGGAGCTACGCGTTCGCCAAATCACGTTGACCGGCGCGCTCTACCACTTCCCGAAGCCAACGCTGGCAGCGCTGACCGGCCCTGCTGCGGGCGCAGGGCTCTCAATCGCACTTGCCTGCGACCTGCGCATCGCGGCGGCTTCTGCATTTGTCACCACGGGTTTCGCAAACATCGGCTTGTCCGGAGACTACGGAGCGAGCTTCTTTCTCACCCAGCTCGTCGGGTCATCCCGGGCCAAAGAATTATTTTTCAGCTCCGAGCGCGTCGGTGCTGAGCGATGCGAAGCGCTCGGGATCGTGAACCGCGTTGTGCCCGACGAGCGACTTCGGGAAGAGGCTCTGGCCTGGGCACACGAACTCGCAGCGGGACCGACCGTGGCCTATGGACTGATGAAACAAAATCTCGATCGCGCCCTGCGAACCGACCTCGAAACGTGCCTCGCCCATGAGGCCGAGGGACTGATCGCGTGCGCGGGGACTGAGGATCACCGCGAAGCCGTTCGCTCCTTTGTCGAAAAGCG
>JBLHOB010000274.1:0-5079 GCA_047619425.1 Myxococcota bacterium | reverse complement strand
TGGCTTGGACCGCTCAAATTTGCAGTCGCATCGGCGGGCTATTTGCTTTTTGCCAGTGCAAGTGCCGTTGCGCTTCTCGTTGCGCTGTTGCTTGCGAACCTCGCCTCTGCACCTTTTCTCGACGCACTTTCCCAGCGCGTTGAGGCGATCGTGACTGGACAGGTGATCGAATCCGACGAAACCGGGTTGGCTGCGATTCTGGGTGAAGCGCGTCGTAGCATGGCGAGCGAGCTGCAACGGCTTTGCTTCTTTGTGGCGGTCTGGGGCGTGATCTCGCTTGCCGGGGTGTTGATTCCCGGGGCCCAGTTGCTCGCGCCGCCGGCCTTGATGGCATTTACCGCAGCGTTTCTTCCACTGGACTACGCGGGCTACGCCCTTGATCGTCGCCAGGTGGCCTTCGGCGTGCGCAGGCGATGGTTGCGCGAGAACCTGTCGATCATGTTGGGCTTCGGAACCACCGCGATGGCGACGGCGCTGATCCCAGGACTCAACTTATTGCTGCTGCCGGCATTGGTTGTCGGCGGCACTTTGTTGGCGCTGCGTCGTCCCGTCGATGCTTTGGGCGACTGACTCAGGCCTAAGCGAACCCCGAGCCCGGGTCAGGTAGAGGCTAAATCAGCCGAGTGCCGCGGCGAAGTGATCGCCCGCGATTTTTATGCCCTCGTCACCCAAGCCGCCACCGGACGTCTTCGATGTCGCGCGACTCTTCGGTTCGCCACATGCCGCAAACAATGCGTCGCCCGCATCTGACTGCGCCTCTTCGATTAACAGCAGCGAAGTCTCCGTGATGGTTGCGGCAAATATCTGTGGATCAATTTCGGGCATGTGCACGGCACCACAGTGGGCGAGTGCGACCGCCACAGCGCGCGTGTCCTGGCTGGCAAATGCCGCGGCGAGTACACCGCCAAAGCCGATGCCGGCGATCCCGATGCGTCCGCTGTCGATCTGCGGCAAATGAGCCGCCGCGTCGAACAGCCGTGAGAGGTCGATGACCGATTGCAGGACAAACTCTTCGAGAAGCGCCGAACTGTTTGGGTCGAGTTCGCTTTGCGCGTTTGCACCTTCACTTGCCGAGCTGTCGCGCACCCGGGCAATCGAGGCAAACAACCGCTCGCTGAACTTTGCGCTACTCCGCTCGCCGTGCAGTGACAGGTCGAGGGTGATCACGCCGAGTCCGCGCTCGAGCCAGGCGCTGGTTGCGTCCAGAGAGGGCGAGGCGTGGTCTTGTCCGGCATCGCCAAGTACGACCACGACGGGGCAGGGGGCAGATGACGAGGCGGGTAGCAAAAGACGCGCATTGACGCGGTCGCCGCGACTCGAAAACTCAAGTCGCACAGCGTGTACATCTGCTTGCGTCTCGGCGACAGACGCCGGGCATGGCAGGGCGCTTGTAAGCAGCGCTAACGGTTCAAAGCTCTGGCCAGTCGCGAAAGAAGCGGAGTCGTTTGTTCTGGTCATGGGGGCGCAAGCCTAGCCCGATCCCGGGCCAACGACTCGCGCAATCTCATGACTTGCTAGTAAGCCAGCAAGATTCTCCGCGCGCGATACAAGTTCGATTTCACCGCATTTTCACTCCGCCCCAGGGTCGTCGCAATTTCCTGAATGGGGAGATCCTGTAAATGGTGGAGATCGAACAGCAGCTGCTGTTCCTTCGTGAGTCGATTTTTCACGAGTCGATTGATCGAGGTCACGCGTTGCTTGTACTCGATCGTCTCGATCGCGGTCGGCACGGCGTTCAATGAGCCGAGATCGCTGTGCTTCGAATCGCCCTCATCGTCATCAATGGAGACGGTGGGGTGACGCTTCTTTTTGAAGCGCGAAGCGATCGTGCGTCGCGTTACGCCGAACAGCCACGCCGAAAACGGCGCTTCCGCTCGATACGAATCAATCGACGAGAAAACGTTGATAAAGACCTCTTGAACGGTCTCTTCTACGTCTGCAGTGTTGTTAAGTCGCCGGCTGACAAAGTGGTAGATACGTTTGAAATAGAGTTCGTACAACTCGTTAAACGCTTCGTGATCGCCTTCGCGAACACGTAATACCAGTTCATCATCATTGTTGTGCGCAGCGACATCATCAGTGTCAGGAGCAGCCACATCTTCCCCTTTCGGGTCCCAGGTCAAGCCATTTGGGGGGTTCTAGGGGATGGCTTGTGGAACTCCCCTCTTATGGGAGTGACGTTTTTTGTCGATAGGTGTCAAAAAATGTCACCGACAACGGAACTTTTCGCAGGGAGTCCCCCACAGCAAGCTGGGCTGGCAACGGCCAGATCGAGGAAAGTGCTTAGGATTCAATGGGATGGCGTTGAGAATGCCACTCGGACGGAGTGGCTTCGGACAGAGCGAAAAAACCGACAGGCCGGTCGAAACTTATTGAAACTCAGCCTTGCGGGCCCGCTCGAATACGAGCTTTGCGGCTTCACGCAACGCGTGTGCAGCAATCGAGTTGCCGTTGGTGCGGCCGATGGGCTCGCGGGCCACGATGGCGCGATACACATCGAGGTCTTCGACGAGCAGGCCGTAACACGCAAGTGTCTGGCCCAGTCTTTGTTCGGCACTTTGCGCGAGGGTGCCGAAGGCGTCTTCCGCTTCGCGGCGCCCCTCGGCCCCGTAGATCGTGACACCGATCTCCGCGCTCGGATTCTCGGCCCAGACGCGCGCTGCCATGGCGTAGGTGTCGGCCAGATTGCGGGTATCCGTGGCCGTAATGAGCAGAAGCCAGTCGAGCAGTTCGGTTGCCTCTTCGGCACCGCGCAACCAGTTGGGCGGGATGCGGACGATTACCACGCCGTCGCCAGCACCCGCGCGATCGCGTGCGACCTCGGTTGCGGCCTGGTGGAGCTCCGCGAGGTTCTGCGCTTCGGAAATGAGTACGCGTACCGCCGACTGCTCGGGGTGCGCAGGTGAGCAGTCCATCAGCGGGAAAAGAGACTCGCAATCGTGCGTGCGCGGCGTGAGGATCGTTGCGTCGCCCCCCAATGCTGCAATCTCGTCCGCAAGACCCGCGATGAGGGAGGCGCGTACCACCTCGCGGTCGTCGATGATGATCGCCGCTAGGGGCAGGGCTTCATCACCTTGCCGCGGCCTGGGGCTTGTTGGAGTCGGTGAGTGGGTGGCTTGCGGGAGCGTGTGTTCGACGGAGTTACGGGAAGAACGCACCTCGGCTCCGGGCGCATCTTTCGCACCGAGCTCGGGCATGAAGTAGTGAAGTACGTCCGAAAGATCTCGAGGCATGGTGTGCTTAACCTCCTCGGGGCGGTCAGCGAACGACCAGGACCGAGTTCTCCTGGCCCGCTGGTGTCGGCACCCAATCGGCGTTGCTCGGGTCTCGCTCCCACTCTCCGTCGACGACGTAGCGATATTGATAGGTCCCCGGTCGCAGGTGGAGGATCTTGGTCCAAATTCGCGTTTCGCCTTCGGACTCGATCATGGAGCGTACGCCCTTGTCGGGGATCCAGCCGTTGAAGTCCCCGGCAATGCGAACTTCTCCCGCGTGGGAATCGCGGAAGCGCACGACGACCTCGCGATCGGTATGGACCTCTTTCTCTTCCGCCGGGATGTCATTGCGGAGCGGCGGAGGCGGACTCGCGTCGAGTTCAATCGCCAGAGCTCCGTAGTCGCGCGCACCGTTGGCCGATGGGGCATAGCGCGAGATTGGGACGCCGCTGCGCGCGGCCTCGCGCAACTTCACGTTGAGCCGGATGACCGTGTCAAAACAGAGGTCTTTGAACAGTTCGCGGACATCGCCGAGGGTCTCTCGCGCGTAGCGTGTGCGTCCATCGTAAAGAGTCGGGAGGATGCGGACTGCGAGGTCGTGGCCGATGCGCTCGGACAAAAGCCCAACTGTTTCGAGCAGCTTCTGCACACCGTCGACGGCGAAGAAGCTCATCTCGAGCGGGATGACGACTTCGCGGGCTGCGCGCAGGGCATTGAAGGTCAGCAGGCCAACGTTGGGCGGGCAGTCGATCAGGACGTAGTCGTAATAGTCGGGCAGCCCGTCGATGGCAGCGGCTAGGCGTTCCGTGCGGGAGTCGTGTTGCTCGCCAGCAAGTTTTTGTTCGAGGGCCGACAGGACAATGCTCGACGGTGCCAGGTCGAGTCGTTCGGACGCGTGAATGATAACTTCCTCAAGGCGGCGATCGCCCGGAGGCTCAGCCAGAATTTCATAGAGGTTTTGATCGAGTTCATCGGGATCGATGCCGAGCGCCAGCGTGGCATGGGCCTGAGGATCGATATCGATGATTAGGACGCGCGAGCCATCGGCTGCTAGCGCACCCCCGAGATTGACGGTGGTTGTTGTTTTACCGCAACCACCCTTCTGGTTTACGATCGCAATGACTCTCATGGCGTTACCCCCCGGTGAGGCGAACCACGCTTGGCTCGCCAGATGCCACTCTCTTTAACGTATTGCTACGTGTTGCACTCCGCGCCTGCGACTCGTCTGATCTCTGATCAAGACCCCAAACCGGTTATCCGCGAATGTGGCGGAATGGGGCATCTGATGGATGCGTGTCGCTCGGGCCGTTGCTGCTTGCGTCTTTGTTTGCTCGCTCGCGTCGACCGGTTGGGCTGTATGTCTGACTCGGTTCTCTAGGCTCCTAGCGTTGGTGCTGTTCTCGTTTGTTCGATTCGAATTATCTGAATCGATTTGTTAGGCCGTCTGGGTCCATCCATCGACGCGGCGTGCCGGACGCGCGCGGCGCGCAGGCTCGTGCCGGGTCTGTTGCTTCCAGCGATCCACTTCATTTTTAAACTCGGCGACTTCGAAGATCCACTCTTGTCCCGAGACCGCTTCGAACGCTGTGTTCTCCAAGAACACCAGGACGACTTCACCGGTGGCTACGAGCACGAGATCCGAAAGAGGGCGCTCAATGTTGGGCAAGATGTCTCGCAGAGCGCGAATACTCGAGCGAATCCGCTGTACGGAAACGCCGGCATCGATCAAGCGCTTGGTGGCTTTGAGCGCGACGAGGTCCTGGAAGGTATATCGATGATGACCGCCGCGGGTCTTCACGGAGGGCACGACGAGATCGGTTTGCGCCCAGTATTGGAGCTGCCGGCGCGAAATGCCGAGGATTTG
>JBLHOB010000273.1:0-5080 GCA_047619425.1 Myxococcota bacterium | reverse complement strand
ATGAAGTGGAAGACCGTCGACGCGGTGACTGGCGTGCTCAAGGAAGGCGCCACTGTGATGAGCGAAAAGCGTGAAGCCCAACCCTGGCCCACCGGCGAACACGCCGAAGCGCTCGCCCACGACTAGCTCGTCCTCGCGCCTCGATCGCCGTGCGTCGCCTTGCCTGGCTCACCCGACGACGTCGCATTCGGGCCGGGCGCGATCTATGCTGTTGCCCCGCTGGCGGCCCATGTTTTGCCGCAACACCGGTACGAGCCGCCCGGCACCAATACGAACCAGCGCCCGACATCCAAGACAAGGGGAGCAACAATGTCCGATTTTACGTTGACCATTGGCGGCAAATCCATCGCGACGGAAAAGACCTTCGGTGTCATCAATCCCGCGACAGAAGAAATTTTCGCCCAAGCCCCGGATGCGTCCCGCGAAGACCTCGACGCTGCGGTCCGCGCCGCAAACGCGGCCTTCCCCGCCTGGCGCGACACGTCTCTTGAGGATCGCCGAGCAGTACTCCACGCAATGGCGGATCGGGTCGAAAGCGAAATCGCCTCGATCGCTGAGATTCTGGTACATGAACAAGGCAAGAGCCTCGCCAACGCCCAGTTCGAAGCCGGCGGCACGGCGGCCTGGCTGCGCGCAACGGCGGCAACAGACCTACCCACCGAAATTCTCTCCGAAACCGACAGCCAACGCGTCGAACTGCGCCGCAGGCCTCACGGTGTCGTCGGCGCGATCACGCCCTGGAACTTCCCGCTGCTGCTTTCGATCTGGAAGGTGGGACCGGCGCTGGTGATGGGCAACACGATGGTCTTGAAGCCATCGCCCTACACCCCGCTCGCCGTACTTCGCTTTGGTGAGATCGTGCGTGAAGTGGTCCCGGATGGGGTGCTCAATGTTGTCTCGGGTGGCGACGAACTCGGACGTTGGATCACGGAGCACGACGATATTCACAAGATTTCTTTTACCGGTTCGGCCCCGACAGGCAAGAAGATCATGTCGAGCGCGGCGGGCACCCTCAAGCGAATCACTCTTGAGTTGGGGGGCAACGATGCTGCCATCGTGCGCAGTGACGCCAACCCGAGCAAAGTCGCGGGGCCGATTTTCGACATGGCCTTTCAAAACAGCGGCCAGGTTTGCGGTGCCATCAAACGCCTCTACGTGCACGACGATATTTACGACGCCGTCTGCAACGAACTCGTAAAGCACGCCGAAGGCAAGAAGGTCGGCAACGGCATGGAAGAAGGCGTGGACTTTGGCCCGGTGCAAAACAAGATGCAGTTCGACCGGGTCTGCGAACTCGCCGAAAGTGCCCGCAAGGACGGCGGCCGTTTCCTTACCGGCGGCAAGCCAAGTGAAGGTACCGGCTATTTCTTCCCACTTACTCTCGTTGCAGATCTAACGGACGGCAGCCGCCTCGTCGACGAAGAACCCTTTGGTCCGATCTTGCCGATTATCCGCTTTACCGACGATGACGATGTCTTGCGCCGAGCAAACGACACGGTCTTCGGCTTGGGGGGCTCGGTCTGGAGCGCAGACGTTGACCGTGCAACCGACATGGCAAGCCAACTCGAAACCGGCTCGGCCTGGGTAAACCAACACTTCAACCTCAGCCCCTTCCTCCCCTTCGGCGGCGTGAAAGAGTCGGGCATGGGAGTTGAAAACGGGCCGTGGGGTTTGGCCGAGTTTACGTCCGCCCAGGTACTCAACGTCAAGAAGGATTAACGCCAAGCGCATCGAGTTGAGCCACGGCGCGCATTGACTCGCAAGTCCTCAGCCACAACCTTGTGCGCAACTTCCCATCGCCAAAGCAACGGACAAAAGACCAAGAGCGGCGACGTCCAAGATTACGCCCCAACCAAATGGAGACCACCCAGCATGGCCGATTCTGAAAGACGCAAGCGCGGCATCGAGATGATCAAGGAAGTCTACGCGGGCGACGTCATCGTACCACCGGAAGGCTACGCCTTTACCGACGTGATGCTCGAACAAGTCTTCGCCGAGGTCTGGTCGCGGGATGTGCTTTCGATTCGCGACCGCAGGCTCCTGCTTCTCGGCATCATCGCCGAGAAGGGAGAGGCTGGCACCTTTGGCATTCAAGCCAAAGCCGCATTGAAGCGCGGCGAGCTCAAGCCCGACGAACTGCGAGAGCTCTTGCTGATGATTGCCCAATACGCTGGCTACCCGCGTGCCGCTGCCCTGGTTGGCGTAATCGAACAAAAGATCGCAGAGGTAGCCAAAGAGAAAGAGGCTGCGGGAGCAGACGAGTAACGTGCCGAGCGCGCCGAAGAGCCCTAGCGACACCGCAGCAGATCTCATCGCCAGAGATCGCAAGCATGTCTGGCACCCCTACGCTCCGCCATCTGCCGCCCCACTGTTCGGTGTCGAAAGCGCGAGCGGTGTACGGCTCACCCTCACGGACGGGCGCGAACTCATCGACGGCATGTCGTCGTGGTGGTCGGCGATCCACGGCTATCGCCATCCACAAATCGAAGCTGCCATCAAAGACCAGCTGGGCCGCTTGCCTCACGTCATGTTCGGTGGCCTTACCCATGAACCCGCGGTTCGGCTTTGCGAACGCCTTGCAGCCCTTACCCCTCCCGGCCTCGAGCGCGTTTTCCTGTGTGACTCGGGCTCCATCGCCGTCGAGGTCGCCATCAAGATCGCATTTCAATACTGGCTATCCCGAGGCGAACCCGGCCGCAATCGGCTCCTCACGGTTCGCGGCGGCTATCACGGCGACACCTTCGCAACGATGGCGGTGTGCGACCCGGTAAACGGCATGCACGATTTCTTTCGCGGTGTACTGCCACAGCATCACTTCGCCGAACGTCCCAGCTGTCGCTACGACGAAGCCTTCGAAGACAAACACATCAAAGATCTCGAGACGAAACTCGAGAGGCATCGCACCGAGATCGCAGCGGTGATCCTCGAACCCGTGGTCCAGGGTGCCGGGGGCATGTGGTTCTATTCGCCGGACTACCTCAAACGATTGCGCCAGTTGTGCGACACCCACGGCGTGCTCTTGATCTTTGACGAGATCGCGACAGGCTTCGGACGCACGGGCACGATGTTCGGCGCGGAGCACGCCGGTGTATCGCCAGACATCTTGAGCCTCGGCAAGTCACTCACCGGCGGCACGATGACCTTGGCTGCGACGTTGGTGACCGAACAAGTAAGCGACACCATTGCCCGTGGCGAGCCAGGTGCGCTGATGCATGGCCCCACCTACATGGGCAACCCGTTGGCGTGCGCGGCGGCACACGCCAGCCTCGACATCCTTGAGACCACCCCATGGCAGGCACGAGTGAAAAAGATTGAAGCCGGGTTGGAAGCCGGCCTGGCACCCTGCCGCGGCGCAAGCGGCGTCGCCGACGTGCGCGTATTGGGAGCGATTGGCGTCGTCGAACTCGAGGAGCCGGTGGACATGAACGTGGTTCAGCCGGCCTTTGTTGAGCATGGAGTCTGGGTGCGTCCATTTGGTCGGCTCGTCTACTTAATGCCCCCTTTCGTGACGGAGCCCGAGGACGTAGCCACTCTTTCGGCCGCGGTCTGCAGCGTCGTCTTGGGTTAAAACGGCGATCAGCGTCGCCTCACACCCTGGCCGGCGACCCAATACCCCCTTCGGGGCAAATCGGCGTGAATTCAATTATTAATTTGACGTTGTAAATTTTACGGCGTATACACATTGAATGCCCCGCGCCGCTTTATCAGAAAGTGAAGTCGAAGAGTTTCGCGAAACGCTCTGCCAGAGCGCGACGCGCTTATTCGCGTTACACGGATACGACGGCGTCACGATGCGCGCCCTGGCCACCGACCTTGGCTGCAGCCCGATGACGCCCTACCGCTACTTCGAAAACAAAGCGGAGATCTTCCTCGCCGTGCGCATGGCATCGTTTGCGCGCTTCGCCAGTGCCCTTGAGCGAGCGACTGAAGACAACCCGCACCACCCTGCCCGGTTGCCGGCACTCGCACGAGCCTATGTCGCCTTTGCACTCGAGCAGCCCCACGCATACCGCATCATGTTCGAGCTCGACCAGGCGACCAGCCCGGGGTTCAACCTCAACCTCGATCTCCGCAGTTGGAACGTCATGTTTTCCGCGGTGGAAGAAGCCGTCGCCCTCGGCGCCCTCAGCGGCAATCCGCTCGTACTTGCGCATCTGTATTGGTCGGGCATTCACGGGATCGTCGCCCTTCACCTCTCGGGCATGCTCGTGCTCGGTACTGAACTCGACGAACTCGTTGACGCATTTGTCGAACGCGGAACTGGCAAAGCCGCAAATTCAAACACCACAAGCGATTTTATTAAAGCGCCTCCGACCCTTCTCGAGTCGGACTAAAAAAAGGACACCCACATGTCGAACGCACTTTCAAACGAAGCCGCAGGCGGTGCAGCCGCTATCGACGAGGTCTTTGCAGGCGTTACGCGCCCAAACTCCAACGAAAGCGATTACGTCGTAAGCAGTATCGAAGGCGAGATCCCTCGCGAGCTAAACGGTACGCTCTACCGCAACGGCCCCAACCAGAAGACGGAGCCTTCCGCTGGCAACCGCGCCCTCCACTTGTTTGACGGCGACGCCCTGGTAAGTGCGATCCACTTTGACGACGGCAAGGCGAGCGTCCGCGGGCGCTACGCACAGACGGACAGCTTCATTCGCGAGCAAGCTGAAGCTGAGTACTGCATCGGCGCAATCAACGTAAAAGCCGAGAAGGTGCTCGACCCGCCGGTACCCGGCGTGCAACCCAACACCAACGTCGTCGCCCACGCGGGACGTCTCTTTGCTCTCGTCGAAAATGCCCCGCCCTTTGAACTCGACCCGAAGACCCTCGAGTCCAAAGGCACATGGGACTACGACGGTAAGTTGCTCGGCCTCTCCACCACCGCCCATCCGAAGATCGACGGCAAAACCGGCCAGATGTGGATCCACGGCTATCAGCCCATTGAGCCATACATCCAGCTCTACAGCGTCGAGCCCGACGGCAGCGTGTCGCTCGCCGAAAACATCGACGCACCTTGGCCCTCGATGATGCACGACTTCGCGATCACCGAGAACTACGTGATCTTCCCATTGGGCAGTCTCTACTT
>JBLHOB010000272.1:0-5083 GCA_047619425.1 Myxococcota bacterium | reverse complement strand
GAAACCCAACTCGGCACCATCGGAGATTTCTTTTTCACCTACTCGATGACCGCGATGATGCTGCGCCTGTTCTTCGGCGCTGTCCCCGATCGTTTTGGGCCTAAGCGAGTCTTCATTCCCGCACTCAGCGTACTGGCGATTGGTCTTGGGGTTGTGACGCTCGCGACGGACGCAACGGGGCTGATGCGAGCGGGGATCTTGTGTGGGGTCGGTCACGGCTTTGGCGTGCCGATCCTCAACGGCCTTGTCATCACGCGCGCGCGCGACTCCGAAATCGGCGCCGCGGTCGCGATGTCGACGGCGCTGTTCGACATCGGCTTCCTCGTTGGGGGCCCGCTATTCGGCGCCATCATCGAGATTCGTGGATACCCGACGATGTTTGTCAGCAGTGCCCTGATTCTACTGGCTGGCATTGGGATCTACTGGGCGTGGGACCGCGGGCGTTAGCGTGACGCACGCCTAATGCGAAGGACGACGAAGCCTGTTCGCGAAGGCACCGGGGGAAAACTCAAGCGGGCGCCCTGCCCTCAAAGCGGCTGCGTAACCTTCGAGCGTGAGCGCAGCGACGATCCCTTGGTCGTCAAACCAGACGAGACTCGCATTGCGCTCGCCGACGCGAAGGCGCGGGCCACTCCAGCCCCGCTGCGCCGCGTGGGACTCTGCCTTGCGAAACAGCTCCGCCGCCTTTCTCGCCACAGGCCATTCTCCGAGCCGCGCTCCAGAGGGCAACGCGTAAAGCGCGAGCAGCGTCGGCGCCGTTAGGGTTCCCGCTGCTCGAAGTTCGCGACCCGCGCGTCGTACACGATCCGTAGACCTTGTCATGATCGAGCCGTCGGTTTCGATGTGGCCTGCAAAGCCCAACGCATGCCCCAACTCGTGAAGTACTGTGCCGACGAGTTCGTCGTCACTCAGCGCAATTTCGTTTCCGGCGACGTCGGTGTGGCTTCGCCGCAAGACGATCTCTGCGCGAAGAAGCCTCGCGGGTAGCGGCGCATTCGCGTCCTCACTCGGCAGATGGGACGTGCCGAGGACACACTCGCTCGCCGCATAGCCCGCCCTCTGCACCGTCGAACTCCCAATGGCTTGGGCGAATCGTATTGTGATCCCGCGAGTCGTTGCAAGGACGCTGCGAAAACGCACGCCGAGCCCTGCCGCCGACCAACCCTGGAGTGCAAGTTCAATCGCCGCGCGCTCGCGGGCATCGGCATCCGGTGGCAGTGCAACATCGATGGGCTCGTCGGTCGCAAAGCGACAGAGGAAGAGCCACGCCCGGTCGCCCTCAATTGCAAAATATGGCGGAGTGTCTCCGAGCCGCTGCCCCGCAATGCCCGCGACGCCCGGATAGCGCGATTGCAGGTTCGCGAGATCCCAACCACCGACATGAGGAACACATCCCATGGCGAGACTGACCCCAACGAGAATTTGCGCGACCACGCTCGCGCGATGCGTCGCTGATCGGTGGGTCCACGACATGTCGGCCACGAAGCGCTTAGTCCCGCTCGAGCCCAAGGATGCTGAGGAAAAAGCTCGAATAGATGGTCTGCACCCCGAGCATCATCAACACCCCACCCGGCACGACTTGGCGCATCGTCTCGCGGGGATCAAGACCACCGAAGCCAACATCACGCCAGCCCTCTACGGCCAGCCACAACGTCGCAAAGCCAGCTAGCGCCGTGATAAGCCCTGCGACCACCCCGGTTTCGAGGCGGAAGTAGTTGAAGATCCAACTGTAATACGAAGGCGGTGGGTGAAAGCCTTCTGTCACTGCAAACGCTTTGGTGAACATGGCGAAGATAATCAACTGGTAGCCGAGCAAACAAAGCAAAGACGCGGCGTAGAGAGTTTGAATGTCGAACTCGACACCGGAGATCACAACACTGCTCTTCACCAACACAGCGGAAATGACGAGCCCGGCTACAAACATCATCACGCCGGGTATAAGGAACAACCAACGCGGACTGAAGAGCAACATGAAGCGCAGATGCCGCCAGCCGTCTCGCCAGGTGCGCAAGTGAGGGCTTCGCGTTCGGCCATCCGGGTGCAAGACGATCGGCACCTCGACCATCTTGAGATTGAGCAAGGTGCTCTTGATCACCATCTCGCTCGCGAATTCCATCCCCTGGCTTCGCAACTGCATCTTTTGGTAGGCCTCTTTGCGAAAGCCCCGCAGCCCACAGTGGAAGTCGCCCATCGGCGAGCGAAAGAAGATTCGGCCTATCGCAGTCAGGATCGGGTTGCCGATCCAGTAATGAAGCCACGGCATAGCACCGGGAAGGATGCCTCCGGCAAAGCGGTTCCCCATTACCAAGTCGTTGCCCGCGCGCAGTTCGCGCACAAAGTCATCGAGTTTGGAAAAGTCGTAGGAGTCGTCGGCGTCGCCCATCAATACGTAGGTGCCGCGTGCAGCGTCGATGCCGCCGCGCAGCGCACTGCCGTACCCCTTGCGCGGCACGTCGATTACCCGGGCGCCGAGATCCCGAGCAATTTGTTGCGAGCCGTCGTCACTGCCGTTGTCCGCAACCACAACTTCGGCCGCAATCTGGGCTTCGCCGAAGTACTGCTGAATTTTGCGAATACAGGTGGCGAGGGTTTCCGCCTCATCGAGACACGGTAGAACGACGGAAAACTCGACGGCACCCGAGCTTTCGGGCGTGGAGTTTTCTGCGGGCGCTGCTTCTTCCGACAATTACGAGTCCTCAGAGGAGTCGTACACGTTATCGCAGCCGGGCGGCCACTGGGCCACCTTGATTCTCAGCGGTCCCGCTTCACTTGCCTGGGATCAACTGGATCAACCGGCGTCGTAGAGCTTCACGACCTTCACGCTGCCTGCGGGTGCAGCTGCAATGCACAAATCGCACAGCACGCATTCATCGAGATTGCCCTCAACGATCTCAACGCCGCTGTCCGTGGCCTTGAAGATGTCAACCGAGCAAGACTCTTCCAGTTTCTTTGCAATCGCGGGGTCGCTTGCCACGTCGGCACTTACGGTGACGTCGATAAACAGTCCGGGCATATGTCCGTTCTCCAGCTTTCTACTTTTGTCTTGTGACTTGAGACTCGCGCGGGCCCACGTTGCGGGCGAGCGCGCATGTTGTGAATTGCGCAGCGCCTATTTTTCGGCGAGTCGCTTCTTGATCAGGTCGGGGATTTCTTCGATGCGTTCCGCAACCGAGATGCCCGCCGCTTCCATGCGCTCAATCTTGTCCGCCGTCGTGTCTTCTTTCCCCTCGACGATGGTGCCAGCGTGGCCAAAGCGCATGCCCTGCATCTCGTCCATGAAGCGACCGGCCATGAAGGCGACAATCGGCAGTCTCGAGTTATTCAGCTTGACCCAATCAGCCAACTCGGCCTCCATGCGTCCGCCGGGTTCGGAGTAGATCGCGATGGCTTCCGTCTCGGGGTCCGCCTCAAAGAAGGGCATCAGCTCCGTGTACGTCGTCCCCACAATGGCGTCGCCACCGATCGAAACGCACGTGCTCTGTCCCAGCCCTGCTGCAGTAAGCGTCGAGGCGATCTCCGTCGTCATACCACCAGAGCGCGACATGATGCCGATATTGCCCTTCGTGTAGGCCTGGCGCGTATTCGCCGCCGGGCCGCCTACGCCGCCCATTTTGGCCTCGCCGGGCGAAATGATGCCCAGGCAGTTGGGGCCGATGATGCGGGCGCCGTGCATATTCGCGAGTTCGACCATCTGCGCGACTTCTTTGCGCGGGATGTTCTCCGTCACGATCACGATGATCTTGATGCCGTTTTCGAGCGCCTCGAAGACCGCGTCCTGAGTGAACTTCGGCGGCACGCAAACGATCGAACCCTCGGGCTGCCCCACCTTTTCGACCACATCGCGCACACAGTCAAAAACCGGCACGCCGTAAATGTCGCGTCCCGCGCGGCCCGGCGTAACACCGCCGATGATCTTTGCGCCGTAGTCGAGATTTTCACGAGTAAGGCCTGCGGCCTCGCGCCCGGTGATCCCCTGAATGATGAAAGACGTGTCTTTGTTAATCAGAATCGACATGGCTCAGCTCCCCGCCTGCAACTTGGCGACTGCGCGCCCAGCTGCGTCATACATGGAGACACTTCGATCGCAGTAGTCGACGCCGTACTTCTCCAAAATCTTAAATCCCTCTTCTTCCCATGCACCGGGAATACGGAAGATCGCGATGGCCTCTTTCGGCTCGCGCCCTGCTTCGATACAGCCGGCGATAACACCGCGCGCCACGATGTCGACTCGGGTGTTCGAGACGACGTTCATCATGACCGCGATTTTCTCAACGCCGGGCTTTGAAAGAATCAGCTTCGTAAGGTTCTTGGCCTTGCTCATCGACGGGTTGCCGCCGATCTCGCAGTAGTTGGCCGGCTTGCCACCGTGGTTGCGCACCGCATCAAAGAGCGTGAGCGAGCCGCCACCTGCGCCAATCACGAGCCCCAGGTTGCCGTCGAACTCAACCACATTGCCTGCGACACCGCGGTGATCGACCGCGTTGACTGCCGCGCCGGCCAGCTCGAAGGGCGTGGGCGGTCGGGCCTGGCGTGTCTCGTCGTCGCCGATGCCGAGATCGGCCAACAACTGCTTGTGGTTGCCTCGGGCCTCGGCCTCCATGTCGATATGACCATCGAGCACGGCAAAGCTGCCGTCGTCGAGACGTGCGAGCGGGTTGATCTCCGCAAGCGTCAAATCGTAATCGAGGAAGATCTTCATCAGCTGAAAGACGATCGGCGTGAGCTTGTTGAGGTCCGAACCCGTGACGCCCGTTGCGCCGATGGCTTCTTTTGCCACGCGCGGGGTGATGGGCACCAAGCTCGAAAAGTGTGTTTTTGATACGTGCTCGGGATGAGTTTCGGCGACTTCTTCGATGTCGATGCCGCCCATATCGCTGAAAATCACGACGGGGCTCTTGGTGCGACCGTCCCAGGTCACCGCCACGAAAAACTCCTGGGAAATGGGGCTTTTGGATTCGACCAAGACCGAGCGCCCCTTTTCGCCATTAACCACGATGGGCAAGATGGCGTCAAAGTGGTCGGCAGCTTCGTCGGGGGTGTCGGCAAACTTCACCGCCCCGGCCTTCATGCGGCCTCCCGAGAG
>JBLHOB010000271.1:0-5092 GCA_047619425.1 Myxococcota bacterium | reverse complement strand
GTTGGCCTCGTGCTGGGCTGCACGCGCTACCTGGAAAGTGGACGGCCGAATCTCTACTTCAGCCATCGCATCGAAGCAGCGCTAGCGCTCTATAACGCGGGCAAGGTCGAGACTCTGCTCGTCAGCGGAGCCAGTCACCGCGGCGATGTCGACGAAGCAAAGAGCATGCAGGAGGCCCTTGTCGAAGGCGGAGTGCCCGTTGGCCGCATTGTCTGCGACCCACATGGCTTTCGTACCATAGATAGCGTGTTGCGAGCGCAGCGGGTTTACGGACAAAGCGAGTTCACCATCATTTCTCAGCCCTTTCACAATCACCGAGCAATTTACATCGCTGAGCACCACGGGATCAAAGCAATTGGCTTCAATGCCGTTGATGTCGCACCGCCACTGGGGCGCAAGGTGCGATTTCGCGAAGTATTTGCCCGCATGCGTGTATTAGTGGACCTTCATATCAGCAACACCCAACCAAGAGTCGTTGGGCAACCTCTCCCAATCGGGAACGACTGAGCCCGGCGGTGAGTTAGCAAGGACAAACTCGATGGCACTCGCAGATTTCGATCGATACGCGCCGGGCATGGCGTTGCAACTCGAAGCGTTTCACAAGGCACTTGACGCCGGGATGCCTCGAGTGGGTTGGAAGGTCGGTATCAATGTGCCCGAAGTATTGGGGCAGCTAAAGCTTTCACACTCCGGTGTCGGCTACCTAGATGGCAACGCGGTTATCGAAAACGGCGGGACGATCGAAGTCCAGCCCGCGGACAAACTCAAAATTGAGCCCGAGTTGGCGATCCATCTCAAGGGTGCAGTTGCGACTGCGATGTCTAAAAATCAAGTTGCAGAGCAGATCCGCGGTGTCTCGCCGGCTTTCGAAATTGTCAACTACGCGCGGCCGAGCGATGGGGAGTCTCTCGGCGATCGTCAACGCTGGGAAGTAACTCCTGACGCTCCACGCGTTCGTCTATCGATAGAGTCAGCGATAGAGAAACGCGTCGGGTGTTTCTTTTGGCATTCGCCAACGAGGAAATGCTGCGATGCCGGCACTTGTGAAGTCGCCTCGCACGACCAGGTCGAAGGGCAAGATGGACTCGCGACCGCGAACCATGCCAAAGCGTTCGCGCGCGCTTTCGAACACATAGGTGGACTGCGCGGTAACGCGAACGTCGGGGTCATCGGCGAGGCCGAGTCGCGCGCGTTCGATAAAGAGATCTCGTCTCGGGTCTGCAGCGAGTTCAACATCGGGGTCGACGCGATAGTTGCGCCGCGCGGTGTCGTCGAGAATCGAGACCAGACGCACCAATCTTTGCTCTGTGATTTTCTGGCGCACTTTGTTCGGCGGGTCATCTTCGTCGCCGGACTCGGCGAGAAAATCGAACTCTAGAAAACGACCGCCGATAAAAGTAACCCCGCGCGGATGCAGTTCGCCGTTGCGGTTGTCTCCATCGATGAGTGCAGGGCGAATGCCCAGCGCGCGCGGTCCGGAGACTTGCGGGTTCTCAACCAGAAAGCTCCGCGTCATGCGGATGCTCTGGGCGGTGGCCTCGTCGCGATGGTCCCGCGCCGCAATGCCCGCCCTCCGACCAGCATTCGAATCCGGAAACTCCCGGGCGGCATGGCGCAACGTCGAGTTCTTGCGGTCGCGTCGCTTGCTGCGATTGGCGGCTTCGATTTGTTGCCCGGCTGCCTTTTCGACCAACTCTTCGCGCTCGCTGGTCGAGACACTTGGCACGTAGTCGGCCATGCGCAGCGCTGCATTCCAGTTCTTCAGGTCGAATTCGTAGTCATAAAGCCAACGCGAGAGTTCGTCTTGATGCTCGCCTCCCGGCTTGCGATCGAGATAGCGATAGGCCGCGATCGAGATGGGTTTGTCGAAATTGGGAATCTCGCTGACGGGCGAGAAGATGAACCGAACCGGCGAGAACAGCACCGTGTTGAGCAAGAGTGGGAGGTCTAGGGTCCATGCGATCGGGGTTGGGAGGCGTCGATAGCGAGGCCCTTGGAAAAACGGACCGAAGACATGCCAGCGAGCTCGCTTGCTCCCCTGCGCTGCCCGAACACGTTCGAAGCTTCCGTATGGGTTTTGTGCGGGATCTCGAACCAGCGAACGTGCGTGGCGCGCCATTGCGCTCTTCTCGATCGATTGTCCGGCGAGATCGCGCAGCCGCTCCCAACTGTCAATTTCATCCCCTCGTTCGGCGAGGGCTGTCGCCACAACGTAGGCGCCGACGTCTGCATACTCGGGGTGTCGCGAAATTGAGATTCCTCGCAGGCCCAAGTCGCTTTCGGCCAACAAGAGTTTGGCCGCGAAATCGGCGTCTTTGTCTTTTGAAAAATCGATTGTCGCCGACTCGCTCCGAAGGTTGCCCGCCCTCTGCTCGGCAATGGCCTCGCTGGTTTTCACGACGAGCTTGGCGGCCTTCTTGTTCGCCGGGCTGGTGTGGAGGGCGCGCTTGGCAAGTACGTTGGCCATGCGAATGTTTTGGTTTTTGAGAGCGACATTCGCTTGGAAGAGAAGCTTCTTGGTTTCTTCCCTGTGAAGTTTCGCGGTGGCATTCTCGATCTTCTCGCGCACCTTCGGTGCAAGCTCGGAGTCGGGAAAGTGAGCGACAAATGCTTGGCGATGAGCGAGTGCTTGGCGCAGTTGCACAGGGAAGGCGTCGCGCTCGTTGATGCGCGCGAGGTATGTCGCGGCACTGTTCGCCATGTAGTAGGGAGTCAGGATGCCGCCACTCAACAGCGAGCGGCTAAGGGGTGCTGCGACGGCGTTGTAGGTCTCGGCCCAGAGGGCTTCCTGCGTGTCTAGCTCTCGTCTGCGCGCGAGTCGCAGGGAGTCGTCCTCGGCGCATTGTTCGAGGCGACTTTCGAGCCGCGGGTCGTTGTCTTTGCGGCCCTTTAGCGAACGGCATGCTTCTCGGTACTCGATCGGGTCGGTGATGGTCGCGTTGCGTAGATCGACACTCATCGGGATGCGTCGGGCCAGGCTGCGTTCGGGCTCGAGGTTAAGAGTGGCGATCTCACGCAGGGTAGTGAGGCTTGCTTCCATGCGATCGTGGTCGGTCAGTAGGGCTGCGCGCGCGAGATCGCGGGTCGCTACGTCGCTGTCAGTTGGTTGGATGGCTGCGGTTGGGACGAGAGGCACGAGAATATCTTCGTCCACAAGCGGCGCAGGGGTCGTGCAGGCCAGGGCGCTCGCGAGCGCCACTGATGACATCAATAGAAGGAACTGCGTAGAAGCTTTGCCTCTACTGCGCAAAACGGTCGCGGTCCACGCGAAGGGTGAAGGCCAAGAAGGCTTCGAGACGTCGTCCCGCTTCGAGTTTTTCGCTCGAGCCGTCTTGGGCCGCAACGGATTGATAGAGCTGGCTTGCCGCCTCTACGAGTTCTTGAAACTTCGGTGGATCAAAGCGCAGGCTTTCGGGCGGCACTGCTTCGACGTAGTCCCGGGCCAGGGTTGCATAGAGGTCCGCAAGCTCGAGCATGTGTCGCCGTCGGTTTTGACTGGAACCGTGCCGCGATAGCAAACGCTGCAATTCGGCCACCGAGCGGATCCAGCCATCGGTGATCACGTGGCGCAGCGCGAGGAAGTAGCGGGCGCGAATCATGTCCGCTCTTTCGATTTCCTGACGGATCACCGCGCCGTAGTGGGAGTTGGGCGCGTGGGACGTTTCAATCCCAGACAGAAGCGCGACGAGTTCGCCCACGCGTTGATCCAGAGAGGCGGTGACGGCGTCGGTGTCGAGGGACATCGGGTCAACGACGGCACTCGTTGGGTCGGGGAGGTCGATCCCAATCTGTACGGCGGCATGGAGTGCCTCGCAGACGCTCGCGCTGCGCAGGGCCTCGTCGCGCAGGGTGTTGTCTTTGCGGGCGGCCTCGCGGTAGAGCTTGGCCGCGAGGTCGTATCCCCGCAGCCGCTCGAGGCTGCGGGCTTTTGAAAAGTCGATGACTGAATCCATGTAGCCGCTGCGCAGGGCGTCTACGTGAATGCGCTCAATGTTTTCAAGTCGCATCAATGTGGCGCGATACACGTTGCGCCCAGTGAAGTCGCGCCCGGGAGGAAAGCGGTAGGTGTCGTCGGGGATGTGTCGCCGAAGTACCGCAACGATTTCCGTCAGGCTCTCCGCCGGGTCGTAGATCGCCTCTTTGCGGAGTTTGGTAAAGGGCGTGCAGGCAGTCGTCGTGATCAGAACAGCGAAAAGCACGACCAGCCAAACGCCGGCACCCGGGCCAAAATTCCTAAGGCCGCCGAATGCACTCAGAAGGTTTTTCGGTGGTAAACGGAGGCGCACTTTGCTGCCTAACTGCTGCGACGACGCGTAGCCTTCGCCTTCTTTTTGGTTTTACCCGCGGCACTCTTGCCCGGGTTCTTGCGTGAGACCCTGGGTTGCACGAGGAGGTTCAACATTTTCTCCGTCGCGATGACGGCCGCGTTCAATTGATCCGTGTCGACTCCGCTTGTGGTGAAGACCCCTGCGTGGGCTCGGCCGGCAGCTTGGTTCCACGTGATGATCGTCTCGACGATGGCGCCCGTGCGCCCGCCGGGTGGGATACGGACGCGAAAGTCTTCGAGTACGGGGACTTCAAAGCCGTAGCTCTTCACCGCTTTCTTGATCGCGTTCATGAAGGCGTCATAGCCGCCGTCGCCGGTGGCGCTTGCCTTCTCGACCCGGCCTTGATAGCTGATGGCGACGTCGGCTTCGGGCGCTTCATCGCTGGTCACGGAAACCGCGAACCGCTCGACGCGAACCAATTGCTCGCCCGCTGTCTTGAGTACGTCATTGATGATGTAGGGCAGATCTTCGGTGGAGACGCTGTGCTTGCGATCGCCGAGTTCGATGACGCGCTTCAAAACGAGATCGCGGTTCTCCGTGCTCAACTGCACACCCAACGCCTCGAGGTTGTGGTCGAGGGATGCCTTGCCCGAGAGTTTGCCTAGGGCATAGCGTCGAGCGCGCCCGAAGCGACCTGGGGCGAGCCGGCTTCCGTACAAGTCCCCCTTGGCATCGCCGTCGGCGTGGATGCCCGCGGTCTGGGTGAAGACATCGCGGCCGACGATCGGCGCGTTAGCGGCCACGTCTTTGCCCGTGTAGGTCGC
>JBLHOB010000270.1:0-5099 GCA_047619425.1 Myxococcota bacterium | reverse complement strand
GAAGTTCGGGCTGCAGGGAGAGCGAATGCAGGGCCTCGCCCAGTTGCACGCCGCCGTCGTCTTGGTCGAGCAACCACGCGTTTTGCATGGGCTCGAAGCCGGGTGCCACGCGGGTGAAGGCGACGATGGGCTTTCGGGCATTCATGTAGTTCAACAGCTTGATGGGAAAGCCGCCGCGTCGGCGTCTTGAGAGCACAACACTTTGCGCCGCGGCAATTAGAGCCCGGGTCTCGGCAAAGTCGTCGACCTCGATGATGGAGAGATTGGGGACGCCGCCGAGTGCATTCGGGATGCGGCTTGCGTCGTGGGTGGCGATCACGAGGGGAAGTCCAGCCTCGGACGCCGCTGGCGAGCAAGATGCGAGGTGGCGAGCAGCGTCCGCGAGCAGGTCGAGATCTTGGTAGCCGTCGAGGTTGCCGCAGTAGAGCGCGAAGCGGTCGGGCGTGAGCGAGAAGCGAGTGCACACGTCGTGGACTTGCTCTTGGGCGGGCGCAGGCTCGGCATCAAGGCCGGGTGGGATGATGGTGATCGGACCCAAAGCGTAGGGTGCGAGTGCATCGCGGGCGTCTTCGCACAGCGCAATAATTCCGTCCGCGCGCTTTGCAATGAAACGATCAACCGCGGCTCCGGCGCGGGTGAGAAGAGAGTCCCATGCACTCGGCGCATACGCGGCAAGTTCGTGTTCCAAAACAGTGTGGGCAATGTAGACGACAGGTGTTTTCGTGAAGGGCCGAGCCGCGATTGCGATCATTGCCGCTTCGGCGTTGTGCGCGAAGGCAATATCGAAGTGTTCTCTTCGGTGTGCAGCCAGGTAGGTTGCGAGGAGTCCTGCGTCGGCGGGAAACTTGCCAAGGGTCGGGCCCGAGCGCATCGCACTTGGCGTTAGCCAAGTGGGGGTAGGGAACCGTGTTAGATCTTCGGGGGGTGCGCCGAGTCCACTGCCGTAGGTGAAGAGGCTTACGTTCACGCCAGAGCGAGCGAGCGCTCTTGAGTGGTCGGTTACAAAAACCTGTGATCCCTGGGGATAGGGATACGGAAACGCGCCCAACACCGCGACACGCACAGCGCTACTGAACGCCGTTGCGGCGCGCGCGGTAAAGAGTGCGGTAGAGCGTTGCAAGCTCGATCAAAGCGCGCAAAATCACACGCGGCTTTGCGCCGCTTTGGTCGCCATGCTGGCGTGCGTGATGGGTTACGGGCACTTGGTGGATTCGGTAGCCCGCTGCACTCGCGCGTACGAGGATCTCGGTATTGACGAATGCGCCGATCGATTCAATTTCAATCGTGTCGATTACCTGGCGTCGAAAGAGCTTGAACGCGCAGTCGATGTCACGCACTTCAAGGGAGAAGACACTGCGAACGATCGCACCCCATGTGCCGGCCAAAAGCCGTCGGTGCCAGGGGTCGCTGCGCTGAGCGCGATAGCCGGCCACGATGTCGTATTCGTCGGCGTGCTCGACAAGACCCTCGAGCTCGGAAAGATCAAACTGCAGGTCGGCATCGCTAAAAAAGATCAGCTCGCCCTTGGCTTCTCGCAGACCCGAATGCAGTGCCGCGCCGTAGCCGGTGTTGCGGGCGTGCTGCAACAAGCGAACTCGGGCGTCTTGCTCGCAGAAACGGCTTGCCATTTCAGCACTGCGATCCCTTGAGCCGTCGTCAACGAGGATGATTTCAAAGTCGGGGGTGAGACGCGATGCGGTTTCGAGTGCGGTGCGGAGCAGGGGCTCGATGTTGCGCTCTTCGTCAAAGATCGGGAAGACCAACGATAGACGCACTACGGTGTCAGCGGCGGCGTTGGTCGGCTGTCGATGAAGCCCGCTTTGTTCGGCGGTGTCGATCTGCAAAGAGCTTGCGGTCATGCGCGTATCATTCCAAGTATCCGAGTGCGCGGAGGCGGTCGGCAACGATCGCTTCTTCTTCTGCAGAGTAGCGGTGCTGGCCGGTAACAATCGATGCCCCATCGGCTTCGTTCTCACTCGTGTCCCACTCGATTCCCATTGCGGCCAGAAGGGTTGGGGCCATGTCGACGAGGCGGGGTTTTGGGTTCGTGAGTTCGAGGGCGTCACCAACCCCGATCAAGATGCCGTCCGCGCGATGCGTACCGTTCATCCCAAGCCCGCGCCCTCCTGCCAACTCGTCATCTCCGAGTCGGGTAATCGACGCGCTGCTGCCCGGGGCGGCTTCCGCTTCCCAGCGGCTTGCCACCAACGAGAGTCCGTAGCCATGATCGAGGGCCAGCTCGATGGCAATGTCCGGCGCTCGAGAAACAAATGGCCCCTTGTAGAGCTCTTCGCGCTTGATCGCGCGTGCGACGACAGGTTGCCCATCGGGCAGACGCCACTCGAGCAACGCTTTGATCGTGTCGTCGCGGGTTCGCTCGTAGTCTTCGGGCGCGACGCTGCCGTTCGCCTCCCTGCCCTGAAGGTTTATCCACACGCCCGGGTTGGTATTCGCCTCTTCGGAGAAGGCTTGAGTGGTGCGCCAGTCAAAGCCGCCAAAGCGGGCTCCGCTTTCGACGCGCGCCGCCGCCGCTCGCGCACGGCGAAACAAAATTTGAGCAAGGCCGGCGGGCACATAGCGAAGCAGAGCCTCGCGCAGGCGACGGGCGGCTTGGTCGACCCCGGGGCCGCGCCGATGCTTTCGCGCGAGCAGCCCGCACTCGTTGAGATACCGGTTCAAGTGCACGACGTAACGACTCGCCCCTCCCATGCCGTGGTCGCTCATCACGACACAAAGGGCCTCTTCGCCAAACGCTTCGCGCAACTCACCGCAGGCTTCGTCGAGCTTTGCATAGACGGCTTCGATGGCGCTGCGGGCTTCGGCTGACGCATTGGGGTCATGTCGCGGAGAGCTCGGGTCGTGGTGGCGCCAGAAGTGATGGCCCACGGTATCGCTCTCGGAGTAGACGATCATCATGAAGTCCAGCGGCCCACTGCTGCGAAGTTCCTCGATTGCCGTCTTGGCGAAGTTCGTTTTGCGCTCGACGCGATCGAGCAAATGCTCGCGAGTTCGGTCGAGGGGGATCTCGCCGGTTTCCTTTAGAGCGGGTCGCATCCAAGGGCCGGCTTTGGCTTCAATGCGGCGGTAGAGCGCGGGATCGTTGGTCGCCTCGGCGTCGCTGCCGGTTGAAACCGGGGCATCGAAGCCGGGAACCAGGAAGCCATTGATTGGTTCGGGGGGATACGTTGCCGGCACGCCCAAGACCAGCGACCGCCCGCCCGCCTTGGTGATGCGCGCAAATAGAGAGCTGCCGCTGCGGTCGGTCGCGTTGGCGAAGCGGATCCGGTACGCGCCCAACATTTTCTGGGTGAAGTCGAATAGGCCGTGGCGACCGGGTGCCAAGCCGGTGATAAAAGAAGACCAGGCCGGAAACGTGACCGGCGGTGAAGTCGAGGCGAGCGGGGCCCAGGTGCCACTCTCCATGAAGGCTTTGAGATTGGGCAGCTTGCCGTCGGCGATCATCGGGTGGATGACGTCGAAGGTGGCGCCATCGAGACCAAGAACCAGCAGCCTTTCGATGGGCTGGGTTTGCCGCGGCGGGTCGGGTTGATTGGTCATGGGTCTCGAAATCCCTATTTGTTGCGAAAGTCTTTGGCGCACTCGGCCTCGATTGCGGCGCCGGCCCGCCCCGGGCCTCGCCGGGTGGCCAGTACGTGTAGCACCTCGTGGCGGCCACGTGGGCTCGGGCAAAGCCCCAGTTCGGGGGCTATTGGTTGATTTTGCTACCGAAACCGCTGCGAGGCCCACCTTGCGAACACGGGCTCAAACTAGTGAGACTTCGTTCTAGGCCCTCGACATCCTCTCGAGGCGCTTCTATAGTGCCGCCCCTCATGGAAGGCGATTGCTCGCCCTCATGGGATTAAAAATAGGGGACCGCGCAGCCGAAAGGCTGGGCTCGGAGCGGCCGGCGTCGGCACGTTTCACCCCAATCACCTCGAGAAGAGCGCCTCGATTTCGTCACTGCCACACACCTTCACTCACCGTGAATCGTGTCGTGTCTCTGCAAAACGAGCGGTCCAATCCGGGAGTCGGAGAACCACCAACATGGCCATTGAACTTCTTTGTCGCAAAATCGGTATGACGCAAATCTTTTTGGAGTCGGGTGAATGTGTCCCCGTCACCGTACTCGAAGCCGCACCCAATACCGTCATCGACAAGATGACTGAAGAGCGCGACTCCTACACCGCCCTTCAGCTCGGCGCCGGCGAGCGCCGCGAAAGCCTCTTTGGCAAAGCAGAGCTCGGTCACTTCACGTCAAAGAACGTTGCTCCCAAGCGCACGATTCGCGAATGCCGCGTCACGAAAGAGCAGGCCGCTGCGTATGAAATTGGCCAGGAAATCGACGGTTCAATTTTTGACGAAGGCCAGAAGGTCGACATCATCGGTACCATCAAGGGCCGCGGTTTCGCCGGTGTTGTGAAGCGTCACAACTTCGCAATCAAGAAGATGACCCACGGTACTCACGAAGCTTTTCGACACGGCGGCGCGATCGGCGCTGGCGCAACGCCGGGCCACGTGATCAAGGGCATGAAGATGCCCGGTCAGCTCGGTAACTCCCGCACCACGACCACGAACTTAAGGCTCGTGCGGATCGACGCGGAAAAGAACCTGCTCTTCATCAAGGGCGGCGTTCCCGGGCATCGAGACGGCATCGTGTGTGTGCGCGACGCACTTTCGGGAAAGTAGGGCCCCGTTCCCAAGTACGATCGGAAAGATAAGTTTCATCAGCAAGCCAAGCGCGAAGGCTATCGGTCTCGTGCGGCGTACAAGCTGTTGGAGTTTCATCGCAACCATCAGGTCATTCGCCGCGGGAAGAAGGTTGTAGACCTCGGGTGTTGGCCTGGCGGTTGGCTGCAGGTCACCGCCAAGCTGGTGGGTCCGAAGGGCCGAGTCGTCGGTGTCGACAAGGCCGAGATCGACCCGCCGCTCGAACTCCCGAATTGCACCTCGATTGTTGGTGATTTTGAAGAAACGGCACTAAGCGAACAGATTCTCTCTTTATTGGGAGGGTACGCAGACATCTTACTCTGTGACGCCGCTCCAAAATTGACGGGAATTCGCCCCGTAGACCGGGCCATGGAAGAGCGCGTTCTCGAGGC
>JBLHOB010000269.1:0-5122 GCA_047619425.1 Myxococcota bacterium | reverse complement strand
ACCCTGCCCTGGGCGTCCACGACCGCGATGGTCTCTGCGGCAAGCGGAAAAACCGCATTCAAAATGGCCTGTTGCGCGTCCGCGACTGAAAGGTTCCGTTGCATGGGCCCAACCTTAACGAAACTTGTCGACAACCTGCGAGCACGCTATTTTGCCCAACATCTAGGCAGTCCTTCCTGGATCGGTCGACCGTCGATCTTTCCTGCGAGCACTTACCAAGGAACCAACGCCCCGCTGTCTTCCTCCGAGTCACCCCAGGGGGCGGGGAGTCCATCCGTCGAACAATACGGTCGTGGCGCCACACGGCCAGAGCTCACCCATCAGTCAATCGCTACTTCCGGCACAAACTCCCTGGCACCAACCCCAAAGAGGAACTCCCCCTTGGCCCGCGACTTGAGCAGCGTACTCGAAGCAGTGCTCGATGGCGTTTTGCTCGTCTCCCGCAACGGCAATATCGAAGACCTCAACGCCGAGGCCTGCAGGATTTTCGGCGTTTCCGCTGAAGCGATTCGCGGCCAGTCTATTGAACGCTTGATCGAACCCGGCCGTGCCATCGTCGACCTAGCTCACCGAGTCATCCAAACCGGCCAACCCGTTGTTCAAGCCGAAGTCGTTTACGAACACCGATCGGGCAAGAGCTTTACTTCCGACGTTTCAGTTTCGCCGCTCCACGCGATGCGAAGTGAATGGGACGGCGCAGGCGATCTCGACGGCGTGGTCGTAGTCATTCGCGACCGCACCATCACGAATTCGTTGCGAGAGATTGTCGCGCACGAGAAGCAGCTCGCTTCGTACGGGCAGATCGCGAGCGGTATCGCTCACGAAGTAAAGAATCCGCTGGGGGGCATTCGCGGCGCAGCCGAGTTGATCGAGCGCTGGACGGGAGATGACCGATCGCATCGAGCCGCATCAATGATCGTGCGAGAGGTCGACCGCATCAGTCATCTGGTCGACGAGCTGATGGTCTTCGCGCGCAACGACGAGCTCGCTGCGGCGCCAACCAATTTGCATCAGGTACTCGACTCGGTCATTGAAGTCGTGCGACTCGACCCGATCTCGAAAGGCATTGGGATTGAACGCGCCTATGACCCTTCGATCCCCGACATCACGGCCGATGCCGCACGACTCGAGCAGGTCTTTTTGAATCTAGTGCGCAACGCCTTGCAAGCGACCCACGCCGGCGCGGGCCACGTGCAGATCACAACCCGCATGACCCTGGATGAACGTCTCACCGGGCACGACCAAACAAGTATTCCAACCGTCCAGGTTGTCGTAAACGACAACGGCGACGGGATCTCCCCCGAAGTGATGGATCGACTCGCGACGCCGTTTTTTACCACCCGCGAGAACGGCACGGGCCTAGGACTTGCCGTGTCGCGACACTGGGTCACCCAGCACCGCGGGACTCTCACCATCACCAGCCCACCGGGCGAAGGCACGACGGTTCGGGTCAATCTTCCTCTCACTCCAAGCAAGGGCCAAGCGCTCGAATAGACGCGCGGCGCGATTGCCAGCCAAGGCTTTCATCACACCACCGCCCCATTGAGTCAACCGAAACAAACGAAACCCAGAAAAACTGAACGATCAACCCCCTAGCAATAACGAGCATACTCATGAGTGAAACCAGCACGACCTCCCATCCACGCAGAGCCAATATTCTCGTCGCCGACGACGAGCAGTCGATCCGCTTCGTCTTGCGTGAAGCCCTCGAAGCCGAAGGCCACCAAGTTGACGAAGTCGAAGATGGCGATCAGGCACTCGAAAAACTCGCCAGCGGGCAGTTTGACGTCGCGTTCCTCGACATCCGTATGCCGGGTCTCACGGGCCTCGAACTGCTGGACCAACTCCGCGCCATGGGGAGCGATACCGCAGCCGTTGTGATCACAGCCGAGAGCACCATGGAAAACGCCGTACAGGCTATGAAACGCGGGGCACTCGACTACCTCGTCAAGCCGTTCGCCCTCGCCGACGTCGCGGCTCTGGCAGAGAAGGCACTCGCCACGCAGAAGTTGCAACGCGAAGTACGACACCTGCGACGCGAAGTTGTCGGCAACCGAGCCCCGGGCGGCGAGCGCTTAATCGGCCGAAGCCCAGAGCTCCTCGAGATTTTCAAGACCGTCGGCAAGGTCGCCGACAGCAACGTACCGATTCTCATTACCGGCGAGAGTGGCACGGGCAAAGAACTGGTCGCCAAAGCGATTCATCAAGCGAGTCCCCGCTGCGACCGTGCCTTTGTCGCCGTCAACTCCGCCGCCATCCCGCGTGACCTGCTCGAAAGCGAACTCTTTGGACACGAGCGCGGCGCATTTACCGGCGCCACCGAAACACGCCCGGGGCGCTTTCGCGAGGCCGAGGGCGGCACCCTCTTTCTCGACGAAATCGGCGACATGGCACCGGAGCTGCAGGCCAAGCTATTGCGAGTCGTGCAGTCTGGCGAAGTCATGAGTGTGGGCGGGCGACAGCCCGACACAGTGGATGTTCGCATCCTGGCCGCAACCCATCGCAACCTCGACGAGGCCGTGCAGGAGGGCTCTTTCCGCGAGGACTTGCTCTACCGCCTGCGCGTGGTGCCGATCCAAATCCCGCCGTTGCGCGATCGCAGGGACGACATCCCGACCCTCGCCGAACACTTTGTCGCGCGTTACGGCAACGAACTCGTCGGCGCTTCTCGCTTCATCTCCGAAGCCACCATCGACGCCTTGTGCGAGTACCGCTGGCCCGGCAACGTGCGTGAGCTTGAGAACGCCATCAAGCGCGCACTGGTGCTGAGTTCGACGGACATGCTTACGCCGGAGGACTTCGAGTTTCTCACGGTCGACAATGCAGCCGCCACCGCAGCAGCCGGCTTTGATCGCGCGCTGCTCGACGAAATTCGCGCGATTCTGGCGGAGCCGCCGCAACCCGATTTGTATCGCTCACTGCTCGAGCGCGTCGAACGTCCGCTACTCGAAGTCGTGCTCGCAGAAACGGCCGGCAACCAGATCAAGGCCGCCGCAGTACTCGGCATCAATCGCAACACCCTGCGCAAAAAAATCACCGACCTCGGGATCGAGCTGCCCGGACGAGACGCCCATTGACGCTCGAACACAAGACACGCACAGACATTCCCTACGCGGGGTTGCACGTCCTGGCAGACGATGATCCCCGTTGGCCCATCGACCCAATCCGCCAGGCACAACGTGCCTTGCAAGGTGGTGCGCGCGTCATTCAACTTCGCACGAAGCACGCCACCGATCGCCAGACCCTCGTGTGGGCCGATACGATCCGCGCCATGACTCGAGATGCGGGCGCTCGCTTCGTGGTCAATGATCGCTTCGACCTCGCTCTCGCATCGAAAGCCGACGCCGTGCACCTCGGCCAAGACGATCTCGCACCTGCCGATCTTCCAAGCGACGCTCGGGCGCGACTGGCCATCGGCCGCTCGACTCACGACCCCGACCAAGCCAAACGCGCGCTTACCGAAGGCATCGCCTACCTCGCTTACGGCCCCCTCTTCGGCACCCAGTCAAAAGTGACGCCCTACGACCCGCGCGGCCTCGAGCGACTCGGAGAAATCGCAGCACTCGCCAAGGCGAGCGCCCCCTCTCTTCCAATCGTCGTAATCGGCGGCATGACGCACGAGAACATCCACCTAGCTCTTGCGCGCGGTGCCACGGGTGCAGCTGTCATTTCAGCAGTAGCCGCAGCCGAAAAACCCGCCGACGCCACGGCTCAACTCGTCGCCTGCTTTGACACGCCACACGGCCAGGAGGCATCGTGACCGAACTCGGCCCCCGCATGATTTCAGCTGGTGGATTTGTCGCCATGATGGCGATTGCATGGTGCGTGTCGAGCAACCGCGCTGCGATCCCCTGGCGCATCGTCGCATGGGGTGTGGGCTTGCAGTTCACCCTCGCCATTGTGCTTCTCAAGACGCCCTTCGGAAGCGCCTTTTTCGTCGCCGTCAACCAACTGGTCAATCGACTCTTGACCTACGCCGAGGCGGGGGCGCGATTTGTCTTTGGCGGGCTCCTCGACACGGGCGTTTCATTTGCCTTGAACGTGCTTCCCGTCATCATCTTCATGGGCAGCCTCGTCGCTGTGCTCTACCACCTCGGTATCGTCCAACGCATCGTCAATGCATTTGCCTTCGTGCTCGCGCGCACCATGCGAGTTTCTGGCGTCGAGGCCCTTGCAGCAGTAGCCAACGTCTTTGTCGGCATGGTCGAGTCGACGCTGGTCATCAAACCCTACCTCGCGGCGATGACGCGTTCGGAGTTGTTTAGCCTGATGACCCTGGGCATGGCGACGATTTCCGGCTCGGTATTGATCGTCTACGTGCAATTTCTGGGCGACGTTAATTTCGCCGGGCACCTCGTCACCGCGAGCCTACTTTCGGCGCCGGCGGGTTTATTGATTGCGAAAATCATGATTCCCGAAACCGGCACTCCCGTTACCGCAGACGGTGCGAGCGCCAGCGCAGCGATCGAAGGCGCCGAGACCCGGGCCAGCAACGTCATCGACGCCGCGGCCACGGGCGCCATCAATGGCCTGCGACTCGCCGCCTATATCGCCGCCCTGCTGATCGCATTTTATGCGATGATCGAAATGGCGAATGACATCCTCTCTTACGCGGGCAGCTACTTCGGTAAGCCCGACCTCTCGTTTCAGGGTGTGCTCGGCTGGCTCATGACCCCGGTGGCACTCGCGATGGGCATCCCACAACAAGATGCCAGCCAGATCGGTTCCCTACTCGGGATCAAGACCGTCCTCAACGAGTTCGTTGCCTACCAGCAACTGGGAGAGATGGTCGCAGCCGGCACACTGCAACCGCGCTCCATCGTCATTGCATCCTACGCATTGTGCGGCTTCGCAAACTTCGGCTCGCTTGCGATCATGCTGGGCGGTATCGAGGGCATCGCCCCCGGCCGACGACACGAAGTCGCGCGTCTGGGAATGCGCTCAATTTTGTCCGGAAGTCTGACCACCTTTATGACCGCGTGTATCGTCGGAATGTTCTTGTAGCGAGGAAGTACGAGCGCAACCCGATCCTATCGTTCCTGTGGCGAGTCACACGCATCGCCAATTGCACCGCGCGCCATCCCTTCGAAACCTTTGCATCTTTATCTGCAGGAGCCCGCCA
>JBLHOB010000268.1:0-5132 GCA_047619425.1 Myxococcota bacterium | reverse complement strand
GCCTCTTGCAACGAAAGCCCTAGCAAGATGGCTTTGCCTCTTGCAACGAAAGCCCAAGAACGAGCATGTCGATTGCATTGTTGTAAACGTCCTGTAGCGGACGACGACGCAGCGCTTTGCGGGGTGCCGTGTATTCGGACTGGATCAAGCCATTGGCCATCGTCCACATGATGTAGGACACCTCCCAGGTGTCACACTCCGCAAGCTCTCCGGCAGCAACGCCGCGATCGAGCACGCCCTTCAAAATCGACAAGCAGCCTTCCCAGAGGTTCGACACTTCGGCCAGCGCCTCGTCGGGGAGTCCGCCGATCAGCGACTGGTTGTCGATTGCCCAGAAAATCTGGAAGTAGTTGATGTTCTGCGTCCAATGGCCGAGGTAAAAATCACCGATGCGTCTCAAGCACTCGCGAGTCGGGCCGCCACCTTCCGCGACTTCGCTCATCTTTGTGACGAAGCCTTGGCCGTTTTCGGCGAGCACGGCGACATAGAGGTCTGCCTTGCTTTCGAAGTATCGGTAAAGGGTGCCCTTTGCAACTCCAGCGATGGTCGCGACCTCGTCGAGGTTGGCGAGCATGAAGCCATCACGAAAGAACACATCTCGCGCGGCGTCGAGGATCTTGCGTCGCGAGAGTTGCTTCTTTTCTTCTCGCGAGATTCGCGTGCCGCTCTCGTCCATACGCGTCGCCTCCTTGCCGGCCTCTCCAACTGCACTCAAGGCCGTATTCTCTTCGTCATCATCGCTGGACGAATGATTAGGGCTAGCCAATGTCGTCACTCCCTTCGTATCGACATGCCTCAAAGAGAGCCGTCTGGATGTAGCGTTCGCCAAAGTCACAAACGATCGTGACGATCAACTTATTTTCATTACCCGCGCGCTTGGCGTACTCAATCGCAGCAACGACATTGCCGCCCGAAGAAATTCCACACAAAATCCCTTCTTCGCGGGCGAGTCTCAGCGCCATCGCGATCGCGGCTTCGTTTGAAACCGTAATCACGCCACTCGGCAACGTCGAGTCCATTACTTCCGGAATAAAGCCAGCACCGATGCCTTGGATTTTGTGCGGTCCCGGTGAACCGCCCGACAAGACAGGGCTCGCATCGGGCTCAACCGCAATGGTCTCAAAGGATGACTTGCGCTTTTTCAGCACTTGGCCAACGCCAGTGATGGTGCCGCCCGTGCCGACGCCTGCGATCAGTGCGTCGACCTTGCCGTCGGTGTCCGCCCAAATTTCCTCTGCAGTCGTCCTGCGGTGTACTTCGGGGTTTGCGGGATTGCGAAACTGCTGAGGCACAAACGAGTTAGGGATGCGGGCGGCGATCTCATTCGCGCGTTCGACTGCTCCTGTCATCCCTTTGGCGCCTTCGGTCAAAACGAGTTTTGCGCCAAACGCACGGAGTGTTACTCGGCGCTCAAGGCTGAAGGTATCGGGCATGACCAAGATGCAGTCGTATCCCTTGACCGCGGCCACCATCGCAAGCGCGATGCCCGTGTTGCCACTCGTGGGTTCGACGATGACCGTCTGGCCAGGCACGATGGACCCGGCCTTCTCGGCTGCATCGATCATCCCCAGACCGATGCGATCCTTCACGCTGTTGCCCGGGTTGGCACTCTCGAGCTTTACGAAGATCTCGGCCGAAAGGCCGTCCGTAACGCGGTTCAATCGAACCATTGGAGTACCACCGATTAACTCGGTGATGTCGTTATAGCTCCCCATGACGCGCTCCTTCCTGCCCCGCTAACAAGTACAAATGCAAACGCTTCGGCGCTGTAGTCAGAGTAACCCCTCAGGCGGGATTCTCACCCGGCCCCGTCGATAGTTCGCCAAAGAGTTCCTCGAGCAGCACGGTCGCGTAGCTGCCACTCATCAAAGTGAACGCGAGTCGGAATGCGTTGTTGGTCGTTGAGTGCTCGAGATCTTCTGGCCGTGCACGAAACGCGCGACGCGCACCTCGCAACGAGATCCCGCGAGGAGGCATGAGGCTCATTTCGGCGTCGATGCCGTACTTCGCGAGAATTCCAGCCTCGCGCTCGGCCGGCACCCCAAGGGGCCGTGCCACCTTCTTGCCGAAGATCGGTCCGCTTGGACTGATCTCAAAGGTCTTTGCGCGAAGGTTTTCGATTTCGACGTCCTCGACCGGGAAAACGCCACCCGAATCGTGCTTCATTGCGAGGTCACCGATTTCAAACTGATCAAGCGGCAACTCTCGCGCGGCCAGCACCTCGTTGAACACCGCGGACTGAAGTGCCGAGACCAAAAAGCGAGCATGGCGACGATCCTTGAGACGCTTTTCCCCATTCAAAATTTCGAGGCCGCGCTGCGGGTTATCGCCGTCGCGACCAAAGCGCTGGCTACCGAACTTGTTTGCAAAACCCAGCTCGCCGACCGTCGCCACCTTTACTTGCGCCTCGGCAATTTGCGTTGCGGTCAAATCTCTCACCCAGATCTCAAAGCGATTGCCTCGCAGGTGTCCCGTCCGCAACTTGTGCTGGTGGCGCACCGCTTCAAGCACTTTGGCGCCCGTTAACTGAAACTCCATCGCGCGCTCGGGCTCGATGTCGGCGAGTGAAAACCATTGGCGCGTCACAGCAACTCGATCTTTGATGCCCGCGTAGCCCACTTCGCGCCGCTGGGTCCCCGATACGCGCGCAAGCTCGGCGGCGACTTCTTCCGTAGTGCGCGAGCGCTTCTCTACGCGAATAAACGTATGAGGCCCTTCGCCAGTCGCTGGGTAGAGAGGAACTTCGTCGACGATAAAGTCTTCGGGGCGCGCCTTAATGTGAGGTTTCGTGTGAGGTTTGTTCATCGTCGGTCACCCGAACGCCCGAGCGTTGCCGTCACTGGGCCAAAAGAGAATCGATGCACTGGGCAGGCACCCAACTCTTCGAGAGCCGCAAGATGCATCGCCGTGCCATAGCCCGAGTGCTGCGCGAAACCGTAGCCCGGATACTCTTCATCGAGATCGGCCATCAGATGATCGCGGTGAACCTTTGCGATGATCGACGCAGCAGCAATAGAGGCATCAATCGAATCGCCGTGCACAATACCCTTCTGCGGGATCGACGTGCCCGGGACCGTCCTTGCATCGACCATCAGATAGTCTGGCTGCGGCGTAAGACCCGCCACCGCCCGTCGCATGGCTTCAAGAGATGCTTGAAAAATATTGAGTCGGTCGATCTCTTCGGGAGAAACCGAACCGATGCACCAAGCGACCGCCTGCTCGCGAATCGTGAGGTCGAGTTTTTCGCGCGCACCGCGGCTCAATTTTTTCGAGTCGTTGACCCCCGGAAGATCGACCTCGTCGGGCAGAATCACCGCCGCCGCCGTAACCGGCCCGGCGAGTGGCCCAACTCCGACTTCGTCAATACCCGCCACAAGCTTCCATCCATCGAGGTGAAGTTCGCGGCGCAGATCAAACATTCGATCGACGCGTTCACGCTCGGCGAGTATTGAGGCGCGCTGCCTTGCAGCACTTTCGAGCATATTCTGGGCGCCCGTACGAGCATCGCTTTGCAGCGAGTCGGCAAAGCCCTGCAGGCCGTCCGTCTCGCCAAGGGCGACGAGAGTACGCAACTGTTCGCGCAAAGCGGCGAGCGATTGCGCCTTGGGTGGATCCGAATCACCAACGTGCATGGGCTTGTTGTTCCGTTAATCGCTTGGGGGTGGTCGCCTAAGAGCGTATGGCTTGCGGCGAATAGCTTGGCGCCAAATGACTGCTTTTTTGGCGGGGGCCGCCGTATCAGGGCTCCGTTCGCTTCACAGTGGGCGAAGCGTCATCGTCGCGCAACCCCAGCTTGCGTTCAACGGCCCGGAGTCGCTTGAGGGCGTCCGGCAAGCGCTTGAGTGCCGCCATAGCGCGATGCCAGCCGCGCTCTTCCATTTGCGGCATGCCGTAGACTCGCGCGTTGTCTGGCACAGACTTATGAATCCCGGATCGCGCTCCGACAAACGCACGCGACCCAATAACAAGATGCCCGGCGACTCCAACCTGGGCCATCACAATCGCACCTCGCCCCACGGTGGTACTGCCGCTAAAACCGCTCTGCGCTGCAACCACAACGTCTTCGCCCATTTCACAGCCGTGTGCGACTTGGATCAAGTTGTCGAGCTTCACCCGATCGCGAATCACCGTGGCACCGAGAGAAGCTCGGTCGATGGTGGTATTGGCACCGATCTCAACGTCATTGCCAATCTCGACGCAGCCAACTTGTGGAACTTTGTTGAGCGCACCCGTTTCGTCGGGTACGTAACCGAAGCCGTCGCCACCGATCACAACGCCGGGTTGCAAGATCACCCGATCGCCGAGCCGCGAACCATCGCGCACCACGACGCCTGCGTGAATCGTGCAGTCCTCGCCGACGATGACGTCGTTATAGAGAGTTGCGTTGGGGTGAATGACCGAACCGGCACCTACTTTCGCCGCGGCCCCAACACTTGCGCCCGCCATGATTGTCGCGCCTGGCGACACCTCGGCACTCGCGTCGACAAACGCGCGCGGGTCGACGCCGGGGACGGCCACCGGAGCCGGGCAGATGAGCGTGGTTGCACGCGCAAAGTCCAGCCCGGGGTTCGTTGAGAAGATCGCTCCGCGCCCCCCGGCGCTCAGGCCATCCAGAAGTATGACTGCCCCCGCGCTGCTTTCTGCGAGAGCATCGAGGTAAGCGGCATCACGCACGTATGAGAGTTCGCTTGGGCCGGCCGAAGCGAGAGAGTTGACGCCACTGATTGCAAGTGACGGATCGCCCTCAAACTCACGCCCCAGGGCGCCAGCGAGATCGGCCAATGTAATTGTCTGCGCGACACTGGCAGCGGCCATCAACTCTTGACCCCGTTGCGCGCATACAGCGCCGATCCGATTCGTATTGCGCAGCGCATAAGCACCGCCCCTAGGCACCTCGCGGAACTCACCGCGGATGCGCTCTCGCGCTGGTTATCGCGCGAGCAACACCGCTACCGGTGAAGTTCGCACGACCGCGGCAGCGTTACTGCCGATGAAATAGTCGGTGATGCGGTTGCGACCGTAAGCGCCCATCACGATGAGGCCCGCGTTTGCATCCTTCGCGGCATCGACCAGCTTGACATCCGGCCGCCCCAAGGTTGATGAGGTTTCGCGAATCGGAGACGACAACCCGG
>JBLHOB010000267.1:0-5158 GCA_047619425.1 Myxococcota bacterium | reverse complement strand
CACCGGTTGGCGTGCCGTGGGAGGCCGTGATCGGCGGCAGCCTTGGGCGCTTCTTGCAAGGTGTGACGGGCGCCATGGCTCGCATCTGGCCCAGTGCCTTTGCCTTCCAGTTTATGGTGACGTGCCGCCCGATGCCCGGTGTTGAGCAGATCCTCAGCACCCGCGAGCAACTCGGCCCCAACGCCGAGATTGTGCCGCTGCCGGAAAACGAACTCGAGCATTAAGAGCGAGAGTCTTGGGTCAAGCGCCTAACCTTCGAGTCGGCTTCGGCGCGGCTTGAACTAGAACCCCTTGAACGTCGCAAACTCGTCGACGGTGGCGCGGCCGGTGTAGAGGCTGTTGATCGTCGCGTCGGGCTCTGCATAGCCGAGTGCGATGCCGCAGAAGACGATGTCGTCTTGCGAGATGCCGGTAAATTCGCGTATCGACTTGCCCCACAGCGACCAGGCTTCCTGAGGGCAAGTGTGCAAGCCGTGCTCTCGGGCGAGCAGCATGATGCTCTGCAAAAAGATCCCGAGATCAGAATACTGCGGCGGCCCCATGCTGCGATCGATGCTGATAAACATTCCGACCGGTGCGCCAAAAAACTGGAAGTTCTGGGACATTTGCTTCATGCGTCCCTCGTTGTCGCCGCGCTCGATACCGACCAGGGCGTACATGTCCTTTGCGACTTGGCCCCGGCGACCGAGGTAGGGCTCGGCCAGTTCGTGAGGATAGATCGAATACTCGGGCCCCTCGCCAAAGGGAGTCTCTTTCATGCGCTCGGCGACGGCGTCGACCAGGGCGTCGCGGGCGTCTCCCGAAAGTACGCTGACCTTCCAGGGCTGAAGATTGCCGCCAGAGGCTGCGCGGCTCGCCGTAGCCAGGATCTCGCGGACGGTCTCGAGGGCAACGGGGTCTTTGGTAAAGGCGCGGACCGAGCGGCGGGTTTGGATGGCTTCGCTCACGGTTGCGCTTGGTTTAACCACAAATGTTTCGGACACAGTTCGGAAACTCCTTTACCCTCAGGGCGCGCTGGAGACAAAACATACCATTCTCTGGTGTCGAGCTATCATCTGCGCCGCACGAGAATGCGAACCCCAACGATCCCTCAAATCCGAACCAATACGACACAACCCGAAGGAGCACCCCCGTGATTCTTGGTGTCCACCATCCCGCAATTTCCGTCCCCGACATGGACGCAGCACTCGCCTTCTACCGCGACAAGCTCGGCTTCGAGCCCGTGATGGAGATCGAACTTCCAGGCGGTATCGAAATGATGAGCCGCGCATTCGACCTCGAAGAAGCCGGCTACAAAGTCGCGATGCTCCGCAAAGGCAACTCGTGCATCGAGTTGTTCGAGTTTACCGGTGACAATGTTCCTGCAGCCGACACCAAGCGCCCCGTCGACAAACACGGGATCACTCATATCTGTCTTGCGGCGAGTGACTACGCGAAAGACTATGCCGAGCTTCAGGAAGCCGGTGTTGTCTTCAATACCGAACCGAATGGGGCTGCGCCGAGTCGATGGGCTTATGGTCGCGATCCGTTTGGCAACGTTATCGAGTTGCTTGAGCACGACCCGGCGAGTGCATCGGCGCTCAATTTCGAAGCGTGATAGAGCTCGCGAGAGCAATGTGAATTTGCTCACGACGTCTGCGCTGCCAAAGCCGAACCATCCTCTCACATTCCAGATCGCAAAGAGAAGAAGGAACCCAACAGCATGAAGATTGGTGTGTGTCTCCCGTACATGGAAAAAGAACTGAACCGCGACATCCTATTTCATTGGATTCGCGCAATTGACAACGGCCCGTTTCACAGCATCACCTGCGGCGAGCGCATCACGGCCTACACCGTTGAGATGCGGACCATGCTCGGCGCGGCTGCGGCCCTGACCGAACGCGTGCGCATCGTCCCGTCGCTTTACGTGCTGCCGATGCACAACGCCGTGTGGGCCGCGAAAGAAATCGCAACGCTCGACCTGATCAGCAACGGGCGCGTCACGGTTACCGTCGGTGTGGGTGGACGCCCGATGGACTACGAAGCAGTGGGCGCCCCGTTTGAACGTCGCCACGCGCGCATGGACGAGCAGGTTGCAGCGATGCGCGAGATCTGGCGCGGAGTGCCGCCGCTTGAAGGTGGCGACCCGGTTGGCCCGACGCCCGTTCAGGAAGGTGGGCCGCCGATCTTGGCCGGGACAATGGGGCCGGTTGCGACGAAGCGAGTCGCCGCCTGGGCCGATGGTTTGTACATGTGGAGTGGCAACGGCCAGGCGCCCGAGATCCAACGCATGATTACGATGGCCGACGAAGCCTGGCAAGAAGCCGGGCGCACGACGCCGCCGCGCCGCTTCGCCGGGTTCTGGGCGTCATTGGCCGACGACGCCGCGCCGCGCATGCAGGCGTATGTCTACGACTATCTGAAGGTGCTGAGCCCCGAGCTTGCCAGCGCGATGTCAAAGGGCATTAATCGCTGCACGCCCGACGCGATCAACGAATCCTTAGACGCGATGGAAGAGCTTGGATGCGAGGAGACCTATTTGGTCCCGACGACGTGCGACCTCGACGATATCGACCGCATGAGCGAGTTGGTCGCCAAGCGAGGCTGAGCAGAAATGGTCAGGTTGCGTTCGCGCCCGGATCGCACCCCTGAGACCCGAAGAAGCGCGAAACAAGCGCGGTGGAGAGCGACATGAATCGAATTCTCGATATCACAACCTCGGTAGTGACTTCGGTGGCAAGGCTTGGCAGTGGAAGCGGAGTGGCCAAGCTCGGTAAGCGCCCAGAGAAACTATTGGAAGTCTATGAGTTTGAGGCGTGTCCGTTTTGTCGCAAGGTTCGCGAGGCGCTGACGATCCTCGATCTCGATGCGAAGATCCTGCCGTGTCCCAAGGGCGGCGAGCGCTATCGCAAGGCGCTGCTCGAGCGCGGCGGAAAGGCGTTGTTTCCGTATCTCGTCGATCCCAATACCGGGGTTGAAATGTACGAGTCCGGCGAAATCGTGCGATACCTGTTCAACGAATACGGCGACGGCACCGTGCCGGCCATGTTGGCAATGGGGCCACTCACCGACATTGCCAGCGTACTTGCGGGGTTGCCGAGGGGCGCTGGCGGTTCGCGCGTTACGGCCTCGAAAGCTCCCGCGGAGCCCCTTGAGCTTGCAAGTTACGAGGCGTCTCCTTTTTGTCGGATCGTGCGCGAAACGTTGAGCTCTCTCGAAATTCCCTACGTGCTGCGCAACGTGGCGAAGGGCAGTGAGTCACGCGAAGCCTTCGTGAAACGCAGCGGCAAGATGATGGTTCCGTGGTTGTCCGATCCCAATACCGGTACCGAGATGTTTGAGTCCCGCGACATCGTCGCGTATCTAAAGAAGCAGTACGCGGTATAACGGGGCGCGAGATTGCCGGACGGAGGTGTGCGATGACCGAAAGCCATGCACAGACGTTGCGCGAAGAGCGCGAACGCGTGGTACGTCGACACATGGAGTCGGAGAACGAACACGACTACGAGACGACGATGGGCACCTTTGCGCACCCCCGCTACGAACTCATCGCCACCGGGCAGGTTTACGACGGGGAAGAAGAAGTGCGTCGTTACTTCAAAACGTCTCGCACCGCTTTTCCAGATCAGCGCAACGAGTTGATCTCTTTGCGCCATGCCGATGACGCGGTGATTACGGAATTCTGGCTACTTGGAACCAACACCGGCCCTCTCGGCAAGACTCCGCCTACCGGGAAGTCTTTCAAGTGTCGCATGACCGCATTCTTCGTTTTTGACGGCGACCGCATTGTTTGCGAACGCGTCTACTTCGACCAGGGAACCATTCTGCGGCAGATCGCCGAATAGATTGCCCTAGTTCTCGCGGCCTATCTGCGAAGTCGAACGCGAATCGTTCGCATTGTGTGATCGCTGCGCCCTGCGCGCGTGTCATTCATACAAGTTGTCGCACCACCTTGCCGTTACAAAAGCGGAGGAGGTGTTGATTGGCGGCTCGATATGAAAGTGCGGTGATCGGCTGCGGGCGTACCGCGAGCTTGTTTGAAGAAGATCCGCTGCGACGTAAGCCCGCAAGTCATATGGGGCACTATCGCGGCAATCGAAACGTTCGAGTCGTTGCCGGGGCCGACCTTGTGGGCGAACGCCGCGACCACTTCAGTCGTCGTTGGCGCGTGAAAAACGTCTACCGAGACTATCGTGAGATGCTTGACGCCGTGCGGCCCGACATCGTGAGCATCACCGCGTATGCCCCCGAGCGACACACGATGTTCAAACATTGCGTGGAGGCGGGTGTTGCGGCGATCTGGGTAGAGAAGGCAATTGCGACAAGTTTGCGTTCGGCGCGTTCGATGGTGCGACTTGCGGAAAAGCACGACATCATCACCGTCGTCAACCACCCCCGTCGTTGGAGTCCTAAGTACATTCGCGCGCGCGACTTGATTGCGCGCGGTGAGATCGGAGTGCCCGAGTCAATTGTTGCAACCTTCAGCGGCAACCTGATCCACACCGGTACCCATGCCTTCGACATGATGCGTTTTTGGTTTGGGGATGTCGTGGCGGTGCAGGGCATTGCAGAGCCGGGCGTTGACCTCAACGTCGAACTCGGCCCAAAAGGTCGTATCGCTGACTTTGGCGCGAGCGGCAGCATGCAGTTCGCCAATGGCGCGGTCGGGACCATTAACGGCAGAAGTAAAAACTACTTCACCTTCGAATTCGAGATCTTGGGTAGTGACGGGGCGATCCGCATCGGCAACGCGACGCCGCTGACGCTGTACAAACCCGCGCCCGCCGCGTACGCGACCGGCTTTGAGGATCTCGCACCGGTCAAGGACGACGCGGCTGGCATCGGCGGGCGAAAGCGGCGCAGTGCCAGCGCCGTTGGCGATCTTGTCCAAGGGCTCACGCGAGGCACGCCGAGCGTCAACTCGATCGAAGAGGGATATAAGGCGCTTGAGATTGCACTCGGCTTTCACGAGTCGATTCGCAATGACAGCGCTTGGACGAAACTCCCGCTGAAGAAAAGCTCACTGAAGATCGATAGTCGATAGCCCTTGCATCCGACGCGTGTCCCCGGCGCAGAGGCTATGAGAGGAGATGGTCGCGCTCGAAGCGCAGAAGGATTTCTTTCTTATCGATTCCGCCCGCATAGCCGGTGAGCTTTCCGCTTTGCCCGATCACTCGGT
>JBLHOB010000266.1:0-5158 GCA_047619425.1 Myxococcota bacterium | reverse complement strand
CGATTTACCCGGGCCGATTCGCTGGCTCGCGGGTCTCTCAACCAAGCCGAAGCGTGTCTGGTCCGAGGCGTTGTTTGAGGTTACGATTCGGTCGAGCTCGGATACAAAACCAATTCAATTCCAGGGCCAGGGCGTCGCGACGGCAAGCTACTTAAACCCCGTGACACGTCCTTGAGTTAGTCAGGTACCACCACTTTATTTGTTCGTGTACGTGCTCGAAGCGCACCACATCGAACCCAATGAATTGCCAAGTACCGGTCGACCCCCTCGGAGATCATCCATTGAGAATCGGGCTACTAAATAACCTCCGGGCGGGGAGGAACGACGCACAGGTAGAGCGCCTGTTGGGCCTCCTGCGTCGTCATCCCGATGTCGTCCACGCAGAGACGAATTCGGCGGATGTTGTGCCCGAGGCCCTCGCTGACCTGGCGCGCCAGGAAGTCGACCTGCTCGTGGTCAACGGCGGCGACGGAACCCTGCAGTACGCGCTGACCGAGATTCTCGAAAACAAGGCATTCGACGGCCGCGTGCCGATGATTGCCCCCCTGCGCGGCGGGCGTACCAACATGAGCGCCGCGGACCTCGGTGCCAACAAAGACTCTGTACGCGGCTTTGCTGCGTTGATAGACGACGCACAAAACGGCCGCTTGGCTGAGCGGATTTCCCCGAGACATGTCCTTTGTGTGCGTCACGGCATTAACCGAGAAGCCCAGTACGGGATGTTCTTCGGTGTCGGCGTGATCCACCGTGCGATCGGGCTCAACCACCAGCTGTTCGAAAACGAAAACTCCCATGGCGTGCAGGGCGCACTTGGCGCGTCACTCGTTACCGCGGGCCTACTCGGTCGACTCGCATCCGGCGACCAGACCGGCATCCTTCACCCAGACAAAGTCCAGGTGATGATCGACGGCGAACCACTGCCAAGCGGCGAGTTCTTCTTGATGATCGCGTCCTCACTGAACCGACTTTTTTCGCGCATGCAGCCTTTCTGGGGCGTTGGTTCCGGCGGCGTTCAGTTCACCACAATTGCAAGCGACGCCCACCGGATCCCGCGATCGTTGCTCGGGATTTTGCGCGGCAAGCCGCTGCCGTTTGTCACCGAAGAGAACGGCTACATGAGCCGCAACGCCAAATGCGTTGAGTTAAAACTCGACTGCGGCTTTACCGTCGATGGCGAGCTCTTCGGGCCGGCGCCCGGATGCCAAGTCGAGCTCTCGGCGGACCAGGTAGTTCAGTTCGTACGAACCTGATCGGGCGCGCCGCAATCATGCCCATCACACCGAGCAATACGTTTGCGGATTTTCGATGATCGATCTTACGTCGCCGATCGCAAAGCTCGTTGCGAGTGAGCTTGCGGGCGATTCATCGCCGGCCGCGCATACACTTGCCGAAGCGATCCTGCGCGAGCGAAAGAACGTCACAAGCATTCTCTTCTACGGCTCGTGCTTGCGAAAAAAGAGCAACGAGGGCGTCTTCGACTTTTACGTTCTTGTGGACGGCTATCGCGACGCCTACGACTCGAGTCTGCTCGCGGCCGGCAATGCCGCGCTACCTCCGAATGTCTTCTACATCGAAACACCCTTTGGTCACGAGACGCTTCGATCGAAGTACGCCGTTCTGTCGAGTCGTGACTTCGAGCGCGCCGTACGCCCAGAGTGCGTCCATCCCTATATCTGGGCGCGCTTTTCCCAACCGGCACGCTTGATCTACTCGCGCGATCAAGCGGCGACGGATCATGCCACACGCTGCGCTGCACAAGCCGTCGTCACACTGGTCAAGCGACTCTTTGTCTTCTTGCCGGCAACCGATCGCGTGCAACGCTTTTCCTTGTCGGCGTTTTGGCAACAGGCTTTTGCCAAGACCTACGGGGCCGAACGACGAGCCGAGTCGAACGAACACATCTCCTTCATCTACGACAGCGCGACAGCCCGCTACGACCTTTGTGCGAAAGAGGCGTTCGAATTGCTTGCACGCGAGGGCTATCTCGAGAGTGTGACCGAGCGCGGGGACGGCTCGTCTCTTGAAGTTGCGATGTCCCCAATGCGACGCACATGGATGCGCTGGCGATGGCACATCTCGCGCCCGATTGCGCGAAGCCTCGCCATCGGGCGACTCTTGAAAACCGCATTCACATTCGGCGACTGGGTCCCTTACGCGATCTGGAAGATGGAAAGACACACCGGCGAACCAATTGTCTTGACCGACCGTCAGCGCGAACATCCTTTCATCTTCGCGTGGCCAGTGATCTGGAAAGTCTACCTGCGCCGCTAATCAAAGGCCCCGATGGACGACAGTACGCCCGAACCAGAGTTGGCGTCGACCGCGCAAGCGAGCAGCTCATTACGAATGCCGCGCAGCCCATTCACACCACTCGCATCGGCAATCTACGCAAGCCTTTGGGTCTTGGTAATGATGCATGGGTGGGGCGATCGCATCGGCAGCGAGCCGACAAGCTGGTTGCAAAAGCCCGTAGAATCGGCCGAGCGCATCATCAACCGAAACCTCGAAATGGCGGAAGCCGGCGGTAGGGCAGGGCGCGGGCGCGCATTTCACGAGGCACTCTACGGCGCCTTCGATGAAACCTTGGAAGGCGCGCTCGAGATTAGCTTCGACGCGTCGGACCTCGTCACATCGCCGTCTTACTACGAGTACGCGAGCGGTGACGGCAGCGCGCAGCGCTTGCGGGCCGAAACCATTCGCAGCGTCTTGCTCGCTGAGAGCGGAGACTCGCAGGGAGCGCGGGACGTCGCGAGTGAGTTGAGTAACCCCGCTGTCACGCGCGCAATTCTTTCGATCTACGGGCTGGACGAGCCCATCCCAGTCGCTCCGTCGCCCAACGCCCTGGAACACCTCGCCGAAGCGGGCATCGAGGACTGGTTGCTTGAACGCGCAGCCGTTCGCTTACTCAAGCAACATGGCGATGATGCAGCCGCAGCATCAATTACAAACCAGACTGCCGACCGCGGTAGCCAGTGGCTGCTCGGCTATGACCTCCTCACCGCGACCAACTTCGCACTCATGGCAGCCGGGCTTTTGATTGCGATCGGGGTCGCAAAAGGACGCATGCTCGCCAGCCCCGCAACCCCCCTTCACGTCCCGTGGCGCGCGGACACGGGCTTCGGCGTTCTTGTTCGCGCCGACTTCTGGAACCGATTCTACTTTATACTGCTGGGCCCCATTGGCGCCGCGAGCGACTTTCCGCAGTGGTTCTTTCTCCTTTACACCTGGGGCAACCTCATCGCATCGCTGCCTCTGCTTTGGCTTGTGTATCGATACCTGCTTCTGCCGAGCCCAAGACTCAACCTCACAACATTCGGTTTCTGTCGCGAAGCAATGGGCTTGCGCTGGCTTGGCTTCGCGTTTTTGGCCGCGCTTTCGATCGATCTGCTCGGCACGACCGCAATTTCATGGGGAGCCTGGGCCTTTGGCTCCGTCGGCCATTGGGCCGAGGGGATCGACGAGACACTGATCTGGGGCAGCACGCAAGAAGTCATCGCCTCTTGCATCGACTATGTAGTGTGGGCACCTGTGTTTGAAGAGCTGTCGTTTCGCGGGCTGCTGTATCTCACGCTGCGAAGAAAGTTCGGGGCACTCACTGCCGCGTCGCTGAGTGCAGGCATATTCAGCGGCCTTCACTTTTACACACTCCCGGGCTTCTTGATGACGTTCTGGAGCGGGTTCGTGTGGGCACTGGTTCTGGAGCGCACGCGAAGTTTGCTTCCGGGCATTCTCGCCCACGCCGCATACAACCTGTTCTTCGTGCTCGGCATCGTCTTGGTTTATCGCTAGACGCCCCAAGAGGCGCGCATGAAAGAAGTGCTGTGATATCGTGAGCGCCAAGTCTCACCTCAGACCGCATTTTGGAAACAACCATGCCCAACGCATTGATCACAGGTGGGACATCGGGAATCGGCGCCTCGGCATGCACAGCCCTAGCCGCACAGGGATATCGAGTCTTCGCCTCAAGTCGCAATGAACCGAGCCAGCCTCTGGGTCCCGGCATCGAGTGGGTCGCGATGGACGTCTGTGACGACACGTCAGTCACGAGCGCCGTTGAACATGTGATCAAGGCAGGCGGCAACCTTGACGCACTTGTGTGTTGCGCCGGCTTCGGCATCTTCGGCAGCATCGAGGAAGTCTCGATGGAAGCATCGGACCGACAGCTCGACACCAACCTCGGCGGCACCCTTCGCGTTCTCAAAAGTGTGTTGCCCCATATGCGCGAAGCACGCAGTGGGCGAGTGGCACTTGTCGGTTCGATTGGCGGCCGAGCCCCGATCCCTTTTCAAGCCCACTACTCCGCAAGCAAGGCCGCGATCGAGGCCATTGCGGGTTCGCTCTACAACGAGATTCGTCCCTATGGGATCAAAGTAAGTTTGATCGAGCCAGGCGATATCAACACGCCCTTTAACGCCGCGATGGATTGGGAAGAAGGGGAGACGTCGCATTACGCCGAGAGGATTGAAGCCTGTGAGCAGGTGATTCGCGAATCACTCCCCAAAGCACCCGGGCCCGAAATCGTGGCCAACGTTATCGTTAAAGCGCTTACCGCCAAGCGCCCCAAGTTTCGCTACTCGGTTGGACCCGACTCCATCTTGCTCCCCCTTGGAAAGCGGTTTTTTCCCGACTGGCTCGTACTCCGATTGATCCGGGAGCACTTCAAGGTTTAAGCACCGAGGCTTAGCGGCCGAGACCCATCCAGCCGCGTTTTGCTCACACTTCGCTTTGTGCACCTCGCGGTACATCCCGGTGGCCGCTACGCGGCCCACACCCCCAGCGTCCCGTGCTAATCTCGCGCCGCAATGCGCAACCAATTCAACTCGGCAGGCAATCACTTCGTCATCCGTACGAATGGACCCTCCCCCGAAAGATCCGGCAATGCCGGTCGATGGAGAAAGAAACATGGGCAGGAAAGTATTTGTAATCGGCGTAGGCATGACGAAGTTCGAAAAGCCCGGCTCAAAAGACTGGTGCTATCCCGACATGGCGCGCGAAGCGGGCAACAATGCGATTGCAGATGCCGGCATCAAATTCGAAGAGATTGAACAAGCCGCAGTCGGCTACTGCTACGGCGACTCCACCGCCGGTGAGCGCGCCTTCTACGAGCTCGGCCACTCGGGCATTCCGATCTACAACGTCAACAACAATTGCTCAACGG
>JBLHOB010000265.1:0-5160 GCA_047619425.1 Myxococcota bacterium | reverse complement strand
ACACAGGCCACCCGTTGCGGCTAGCGAGTTGTGACAACTCACTGTCCGGGTTGACTAGGCGTGGGTTGCCAACGATGTCGAGCAGCGGAATGTCATCGCTGCTGTCGGTGTAGAAGTAGCTCTCCCCTAGGTCGAGATCGAACTCCTCGGCCAAATCGCGCCCCGCCTTCGCCTTGCCTTCGCGAAAGCATGCCGGGCGAACCACCCGGCCAGTAAACTTCCCATCGACAAACTCAAGCTCGGTACAAAGCACATTCTCAATGCCCAGCTCTCGCGCCAACGCGTCGATCTGAAAATGCGTCGCCGAAGAAATGATCGCGACGGTGTGGCCCATACGCTGATGCGCCTCGACAAGGGCTCGGCTCTCAGGGTAGATATCGGTAACTAGGCGTTGATTGAAGACGCGCTCACCCACTTCGGAAAGCTCTTGTTCCGTAAGCCCAGCCAGGTCGCCCGACGCCTCTTCGAGAAACGTGGGAAAACTCGTCTGGCTCATACCGAAGCGCAATGCGCCGCCAATCGAGGTGGCGGTCTTAACCAGGTCAATGCCGTCGGTTGCAAACTTGTCGCGCATAAAGGCCATCGCGGAGAAACCCGCCAGTAGAGTCCGATCAACATCGAAGAATGCGCCAATCTTCGGACCGCTAGGCCCTCGATCAATCGCCCGGGTCAGCTCTTTGCGTGATGCCATCGTGTCTCTCCTACTGAACCGACATGACATCGGTATTTAAATTGTGACGAGCTCAAGCTGGCGCTGCACCTACGCTTGATCGAATGTCACTCCAGCCGCCTTGGCGAGTTGGTCGAAGGAAGCTTCGATCATGTCCGCAAAGGCTTCGAGGTCTGGGACCGACTCGTAGTCGGCATTGAAGCCCCAGCACAACTTGCCGTCGTAACTCACCAACGCCACTCCGAGGGCCGCGGCGTCCGAAATCGGCACCTGTGAGTAGAGCGAAAGCAGTCGCGCACCCAATAGGTAAAGCGGAAACTGCGGCCCGGGGACGTTTGTGACCATCATGTTGTAGGGCGGCGCACCGGACGCCGAACGGCTGGCGAGAGTCATCAAAACCGTGGGCGTCCATTCGGCGACGGCCATAATCAAGTCGGCATCGAGAGCCTGGTTCGACGCCTTGAGCTCTTCGGTGATCACGCGAATCTTTTCGACGCGCTCGAGTGGGTCGGCCTCATCGACCGGCGCCTTCACAAACCACTGCGACACGCGGTTGCCCATGTCCATATCGTCGACGCTTCGAATGCTGACCGGTGCCGCAATGCGAAAATCGAGACCGTTCACATTCTGACCACGGTCCATCAAAAACTGCCTTACCGCTCCGGTCACAACCGCCAATACGACATCGTTGATCGTGCAGCCGATGGCTTTGCGCACGGCCTTGACGTTCGACAGCGGCATGTCGCGCCAGTCGAAGCGCCGATGGGGGCCGATGTTTTCGTTGAGCGGTGTTTTTGCGGGCGCGTCACGCAGGCTCTGCACCATCCCGAAAACAGAGCTCATGCGCGTTGTAATCTCGTCGCGCAATTCACCGAGCTCAGCCGATGCCTCGCGAAGCCCTCTCGCAGCGCGGCCCGGAATCGCCAGATAGCGCGCCGCTTCGTCGCGCAGCAACTCGCTGTCGCTCGGCACGGGGCGCGGCTTCCACGGCTCCGGAGTCTTGGCCGTCAGTTCGTCGGGCGAACGGGTATGAAGAATTTGAGCGAGGTCCTGCCCGGCTGCTCCGTCGATCATACAGTGATGAATCTTGCTGATCACCGCGAAGCAACCACCCTCCACTCCTTCAACCACCCATGCTTCCCATAGCGGCCTCGACTTGTCGAGCGGCTGGGCCATGATGCGTGCCGATAGCCGCTTGAGCTGATCGTGGGAGCCCGGTTTTGGCAAGCTCGTGTGTCGGACGTGATAGTCGAGATGGAAATCGTGATCATCAACCCATACCGGGTGCCCGACGACGGGGATCCAAGCAAGCTTCTGGCGATAACGCGGAATGCGATGCAAGACCGCCTCCGTCGCAGCCTTGTATGCGTCGAAGTCGACGCCGCCGCCCTTGGTTCCGAGAGGACCGGCTTCATAGATCAATGTCGCCGAGATGTGCAGCGGACTCGACGGCTTTTCGAGCACCAAAAATGAGGTATCCATCGCCGAGAGGCGATCGTAGTTCCCTTCGGACATGATGAATCCTTCGAATGACGATGGTCTTGTTCACACCAGCGAATCAGGAACAGCTGGTTCTCACCAGACCACCTCAGCGCTTGTCGAGTGCGCCCGCTCGTCGTGCTGAGGCCAGAGCGTCAATGATCGTGATGCGACGAAGGCTCTCGCGCAAATCGTCTACAAGTTGTTGCCGATTTGCCGCCAGGGCTTCGCCTTCTCCTTCAAGCAGGCCGCGATTGCGCGCCAGACTCAAGCCGTTTTGTAGCAGAAATTTAGAAACCGATTCGGCGCTGCGAATACGCCGCTGCAAGGTGTACTGCTTGCCCCAGACCATGCAGTCGCGCAGGATCTTCTTCTCATCCTCTACCGGAGCCTCGCCCAGCATCACGAGACGATCCGCGACAACCTGATAGGCCTCAAGGAACGCACGCAGCGTGCGGTGTGCATGAAACGGCCTGATCTGCTCGAGGAAAGTCCGCGCCGCGGCGGGGTCTGCCACGTACTGCTCCCAATCGGGCGAATGCAGCGCGAGTTCAGCCTTAATCTCTTCGCGAAAGACGTCTTTATCTGAAAAGAAGAACTCAAACTTGAGCAAGTCACGCAAGCACATCGCTTCGTCCCAAAAGGCCTCGCTCGATGTACCGGTTTCACTCTCCGACGCGCGCAGCAGCGCGAGCTCGACAATGGAGCTGCTCACCAAGAAATGGATGATCGTGTTGCGGTAATACGCCGCCGAGAGGTGCTGGTCCGAAGCGATCGAGTAGATGACCTCAGGCCCTTCGTCAAAACGATCGAGCACACCGCTGTCAACAAGCGGGTCGAGGGTCTCTTGCACTTCCTCGACCGAGCCGAACGAAAGCTTGGTCGACGTTGGCAAGCCGCGGCGTTTGACGAAATCGACCAGATTCTCGAGGGCGATATGAATCTCTGCGAGGCTCATCGCCCGATCACCGCACCCCAGTAAGGCCATCATGCCAAGCGAGATCGGCGTAATCGGCGTCACCCGGTTGATCCGTGCACATACTTCGAATGCGAGCTTCGGAACCGTGAGGTCGTCATTGGTGACTGCGACTTGGTTCTCTTCCGGCGGCCCCATGGCCGCGCGAAGCGACAGAGGTTCGCCGAAACGCAGGTCAATGCTCCCGTACTTGTGCCCGAGATTGCCCAAAAACTTGATTAGCCAGGCAAAGCCCTCCGCCTCTTTTTCACCGCCGCGCTCTTCGAGCGAGTACTCACCCACTTCGGAAATCTGGTCGTAGGCGATCGACACGGGGATCAGAATGACGTCCTCGCTCTTGCCGCGGCGATAGCTGTCGACGACGTACGACAACATTCCATAGCGAGGTGGCAGCATCTTGCCCGAGCGCGAGCGCCCCCCTTCGATGAACCACTCGAGTGGGAAGCGCTTCTCGACCAGAAAGTCGATGTAGGCACGCAAGACGAACTTGTAGACCTCGTTGTCGCTGAAAGACCGACGAATAAAGAAAATGCCGGCACGACGCGCAATCGGCCCCGTCGGGAAAAAGTTCATGTTGATCCCGCCAGCCGTATGACTCGGCGGCATCCCGTCCTCGTGCAACATACGGAACATCACCATGTGATCGAGATTGCTTTTGTGCGTCGGAAGAAAGACAACCGAATGCTGCTGGGCGAGCTTGCGAACCACTTCAAGCTGCGCTGGATCGATGCGCAAGCCGTCGTAACCGCGGGTTGAGGACGAGAGGCTCAACTGCGCAAAGATATCGATCATCAACGGGCTGTGGTTGGCCGCGATCTCTTTTAGATATTTCTCGGCTTTGCGATGCACGGCGCTTTGGGACTTGCTCTCTTCCCGCGCCAAGCGATCGAGCCCACCCTGAAAAGAGGGTCGGGTGAGAATCTCTTCGTGCAAGAAACGCGGCACCTTGTAACGAGCACCGCGCAGTTTTCGCTCCGCACGATCAAGAGCAAGGGCCGCCTGCTTGACGACGAACTGGGCGAGGCCAACCGTCTCTGAAACATTGTGCCCGGATGCTGCACGCCATCTCTCGCGCAGGTTCGATATGGGCGCCGGCTCGGCGGCAACCACGCGATAGCGATCCGGTGCGACACGAGCGATCCATCGAGCGCGCAGCGCCCCAGGGTCTCGCGGATCTCCAAAACGAAGCAGGTCTCGCATACTCGCGACGCGTTCCCCCTTGCGTTCGGCGGGCAACCAGAGCACTCGCAAAGGAGACAAGAGTGGGTCTTCGGTAGTCGCGAGGGCAGGTTCAAGCGCGCCCGTCTTTGAGCTGCGCGGGCGGCGTGTCGAAGGAATGCGGATCGTTTCGATCTCGGCTTGCGCAACGCCTTCTGGACGCGTGCGCTCGATCCAATCGTGAAGGATCTCTTCTTCTAGAGTCGATGCCGCGTCGAGCAAAAACACGACGGCACTCGTGCCGTGATCGGGCCAAGGCGAATCGCCGGTACGCGATCCTTTCGCAGACGAAGCGTTTTCGGGCGGTGTGCTGGGTGCAGCCTCGGACATCAGGTCATTCCACCTACCAAGTGATCCCCCTTGATAAACACTTCTGGCGGCTCTGTCCAACGCTGCCTTGTGCCGCGACGGGACGAATGCTCTCAACCCCGACACGTCGCTACAGCGAGAGACCTGGGCCCCAGGCGCAACGCTACCGCAAGTTGCATGCAAGTCGTTACGATGCCTTAAAGATGACTTCGGGCAGTGGGTCGGCCAAACCCGCCAGCGGACCGACTCACCCCAGAAATTGCGGGGAAGTGGTCGCGAGAGTGGTTGAGGTTTTTGAGCCCCCTACAGCCGAGCGAATGTCCAAGCCGACGCACTCGACTCACGCTTCGCCGCGGTCTTGGAAGCCGCGCAATTCGCCGGCGGCGCGCGAAGCGCCATCTACTCGTTCGAACTATCCGCCGATCAACATCCCACCTTCAATCGGCAGCACGTGCCCCGTCACCAAGTCGGGACCGGTGATGATGGCCAAAATTCCCGCGGCGATGTC
>JBLHOB010000264.1:0-5190 GCA_047619425.1 Myxococcota bacterium | reverse complement strand
GTCGTGCTCTATTCGAACATGCTCTTGACCGCGCCTTTGTGGGCCGAGTTGTGGATTGCCGAGCTCTATCGTTGGAACCTCGGCATGTCGGTGGCAGGCATCTCGCAGCTGCAGTCGGGCAGCCTGCTCGTAACGGCCGCGTATCTCCTTTTTTATGTCGTGCAGTTGCAATCGGGAGTCTCGCGCGGCTTCTCGATCAACCCGATGAAGTACTTGTTTCTCGCTTCGAGTTATGGGCTCTGGTACTTCGTCAGTTGGCAGGATTCGTTTCTTGTCTATCTCGTGGCCCACCGCATCATGCACGGCTTGCAGTACATGGTGATGGTCTACTGGTATCTCGACAACAAAGCCGAGCGCGCGCAGCAGGTCCCACGGTTTTTTGGCCGACTCAACGCGGCTCGGTTTATTGGCTTTGGGCTTATGTACGGCGTGCTCTTTCACCTTGCGACGGGTGGGGATGTCTCGCTCTTTGGTTTCGGATTGATCGAGTCGCTGCAGGAGGACGAGTTCCTGCAGTACAGCGCCGAGAAGGCTACGGGGTTTTATGCGGCCACCGCGGTGAGCGCTGCGGCAGCGTGTCATTACTATCTAGATTCGTACATCTGGAAGGTTCGCGACCCGAAGACCCAGGAAGGCCTGTAGGTGCGCTCGTGAATTGGATCCGCAACCAACGCTTGATCGTAGTCATTTACGCTTGTGCTCTGTTGCTGGCCTATTTCGAGGTGAACCTTCCGCCTGAGCGCGCAGGCGAGCTCGATAGTCCGTCTGCTTACCTCAAGCCCGACGTGAATATCGCCGACGTCAGTGCGTCGCTGTATCCCGAGCGCGCCTTGACCTTGTACTACCGCGCCTACCAAGCGTCGCTGTGTTCAGGGCCTGTGCGCAATCAGCCCGAGGGCTGTCGAGGTCGAGACCGAGTGGCGCCCGGTGATGTGCGCACATTGATCGAGCGGTCCCTTGCAACGGGCAATCGATCGATCGAGATGGCGATGTACAACTACATTCATGTCTTGATCCAGGAAGGCGCTTCGGAAGACGAGATCCTTGCAGCGGCCCATCGCTGGCGGTTGTCTTATCCCGCCTCGGCGTATCCGAATCCGATTACAGCGCGCAAAGAGCAAAGTCCCGACAACTAATTTCGGCGAAGCACCTTCCGTTGCGATCTAGTCCCTGGACTTTTTCACCATGAAGTAGACCGGCACTCCCGCAAGCGCGGTGGCGAGGCCAATTGCCGCCTGCATTGGCTCTCGAAGTACCATGAAACACGCGCCCCACAACGTCGCACAGACGAAGACCAATGGGATGATTGGAAAGCCTGGCACGGCGACCTGGTCGCCGCCCTCTTTGAGTCGCAAGTGAATCAGGGCGATGACGGTAAGAGCGGCGGAAATGCCGAGCGTAAAGCCGATATAACCGAAGAGCTCGGCTAGGCCGCTGACCCACACCAGTGCGATGGCTGCCACCGTTTGCAGCGCGATTGCGGCAGTCGGTGTTTCGTCTCCCGATCGGAAGACCCGTGGAAATAGACCGTCCTCAGCCATTTGGGCGTAGACCCGAGGCCCGGCCATAACCATTGACCAGATGGACGTGAACAACGCGAGTCCCACGAGCAAGGAGACGCCGCGTTCGAGTGCCTCGCCGCCAAGGGCTCTCGCCGCGATCGCTCCGATTTCGGCACGCCCTGCCAGTGCTTCTACGGGTGCCGAATACAGAAACACGGCGTTGAGCCCCAAATAGAGGAACATCACGGTTGATGTCCCAAGCAACAGCGAGCGCCGCAGGCTGCGTTCAGGGTCTTTAACCTCGCCGGCGATGTACACCGCGGCGTTCCAGCCCGAGTAGGAAAACGAAACCCAGACCAGCGTTACGGCGAACGCACCCCAGGCGAAATCAACCTCCGACGGCTCGCTCATCGCGCGTTCGGGCAACGTCGAGAGCCCAAAGGCGACAAAACCAAAGATCAGCACGAGTTTCAGCCCAACCGCTGCGTTTTGAAGCCACACCCCCTCGCGAAACCGCAAGCCGTGTATTACCCCGGCAAGCGCGATGGCGCCGGTCCCGATCCACTCGGGACGAACATCGGGACCGAAGGAAAACCCCACATAGGCTTGAAGCGTGAGCGCGGCAGCGGCGATCGGGGCCGTGAAGCCGGCCAAGAGTGAAACCCAACCCGCCAAGAAGCCGGCCATTGGATGAATCATGCGCGAGAGAAAAAGATATTCTCCCCCCGACTCCGGAAAGCGTTGCGCGAGAGCGCCGTAAGAAAGTGCGCCGCACAGTGCGACGATGCCGCCAATCAACCAGGCGAGGAGCACGTAGCCCGGCGACCCCAAGTCGGCCAAGGCGAAGCCCGACGTTGAAAACACGCCGGCGCCGATCATATTTGCAACCACCAACGCGCTTGCGCTCGGAACACCCAATCGGCGCTTCACGCTACCTTCGGCCAATCGATTCTCCCTTGTCTTTCATCTGCGAATCGCCCGCGCGCCAATACTAGTGCGTCCGTTTCACTTGGCGCCTGTCCGTGTGAACAACGCTCCGCCGAAGGAACCGCAACAGGTTCGTCCCTCCCGAGGCGCGCAACGGTCCGGCCGTTTTCCACGCGAATTCCGGCCGATCCCCGTCTGCATTCCCCCGGGTGAAAGCCGCGATCTTGTTGATCGAACTGTTCATGAGACTAAGGCTATGGATCACAGCAGGGACCCCGCTATGCTGCGCGCTGAAGTTCTCAATGCGACGCCCCGAGGTGGTGGTGATGTCGCTGTGTCGAGAACCGGCTCGAGGGAGAAGTGTCGTTGTCGCGCAAGCCCCTGATAGTGTTGATGTTGATCGCGCTGATCGGTGTGTCCGGCCAATCGATGGCCGAGACGGACTATATGCTTTCTGATCATTGGGTTCCCTCCGCGAGTTTCGCGGTGTCGGTGCATGAAGAATCCCTAGAAATGGTTGCCGACAACCCGATTAACTTCGCGTTTGACAGATCAAGAGCTAAGACGCTGGCATCGCTGCGTTTTGGCGCCGAGATCATGTCCCCGACTTTTGAGGACATTCCGAACAAACCGCGGTTGTTTGTTTCTGGTGGAGTCTTGTGGTCGACGCCGGGCAACGGCATCGACACCGATGATGACGACACCTCGGCGCGCAATGACTATCGCGAGGTCAACGTGCGGCAGCGGGTACTCAACTTTGATCGTCGAGAGGCAGAGAGGCCCGGCACCCAGACTGACACCGTCGACTCTTTCGAAGGACAGGGCAATCGAATCCGTAGCCGTCGGGTTCACAACGCCTGGCACCTCGGCGTTGGTTCAGTCTTTACGTTCCCGCGCGACGGGTTCACCATTCGCGTGCGCCCGAGCATTGAGTATGTCGGGGAGAAGATGAGCACCAAGGGGCAATACACCCTGCTCACAGATATTGCTGCCACGGATACTACGAATCGTTCGTTCTTGATCAATGAAATCAAGCTCAAGGGCAATGAGACCCATCACAATCTCGGCCCCGCGGCGGAGATTGAATTTATCAATCATCTGGACGGCAACTTTACGCTGTCCTTCTTCACGCAGGCGCGCTTTCTGTTTATCGTTGGCGACCGTGTGTCAAAGCTCAAGGGCACGACGGAGTCGGGAGGCGACGTGCTCTACTCCGTCAAGCGAGAACGGTTCAACTTCAGTGGAGGCGCGGGCATTCGCCTCGGCTTCCGGAATATGGCGTTTACCCTGAAGTAATTCGCCACTCCCGGTGTGAATGCGTTCTCTCCAAGCCGCACCGCAAGACCGCACCATCGCGCTCGCGCGAGACGAGGCCGTCTTAACTAGAATGTACCCATGCGACTCGGGTGGGTAATGTGAAAGACGAACGCGACGTAAGCGGCCGGGCAGAGAGTTTGTCTGCGCTCCGAGCATTGCAGCTGCTCAAGTTTGTCCTCGCCAGCGCAATCTTGGCTCGAGGAGTACACCTGCTCGCCACTGTGTCTGTTCCGGGCCTCGTCGACCTCTACATTCTCGACTCCCGCGTATACGACGAGATGGCGACGGCGCTTATGCGCGAGGGATTCTTTTCAGGCGACGAAGCCTTTGGGCATGCCCCGCTCTACCCGCTCTTGTTGGCGGGCCTGCGGTCGTTGTTCGGCACGGTGCCGACACTGATGATTGCCTTGCAGCAATGCCTCGCTGTTGGGAGTTTGTTGCTCACCGCTCGTATTGCCTGGCTTGGCTTTGGCCCGCGAGCCTGCGTCGTTGCGACAGCTCTCTATGGCTTCTACGGCGCGGCGGCGATGCTTGAAATGAAACTCATGCCTTCGACGCTGGGCATCTTTCTCGGGCTGGCTTGTTTGGCTGCACTGTTCGAGAGTGTGCGGCAACGCTCGGTTCAGTGGCTTCTCGGGGCAGGCATCCTGCTGGGGTTGACCTGTCTTGTGCGTCCAAATACGTTGCTCTTCGCACCGTTGGCTGCATTTTGGCTGCTGTGGAATTGGCGCGACGAGACCTTACCGCGGTCGCTCGGGAACCCTAAAAGTCTCGCGATCGTTTGTCTCTTCACCCTCGCAGTTACGTTGACTATTGCACCCGTCTCCCTGCGCAACTGGGTTGCAAGCGGGGAATTCGTGCTGATTACTGCTCACGGTGGGATGACCTTCTACCAGAGCAACAATGAGCACGCGAAAGGCATCTATTCAAAGATCCCTGGCGCCGTTGGGAATCCACGTGTCCTGGCCAACCAACTGCGCACCTCCGCGGAGAAGGCAGCTGGCGGCCCACTCAAATTGTCCCAGGTAGACGCCCACTGGCGCGATCAAGCAGTTCGCTTCTTGCTTGAGGAGCCATTGCGAGCGACGGCGTTGGTTGGCCACAAGCTGCGTTTCTGGCTGGGCAATGATGAGATTTCGACGGAGTACGTGCTCAAAACCGAGCGAGCCATTACGCCGACTCTCTGGTTGTTCCCTGTGCCGTTTGCGGTCATTTTGGGATTCGCTGTGATTGGATTGCGCCGCGATAGCCAGCTCGATGGTGCACGAGGTTTGCTGTTGTGTTTTATTGCAGCGAACGTACTTGGCATCGCCCTCTTCTATTTTTCGTCGCGCTATCGCCTGCCTGCAGTTCCCGTGCTGTGTGTCTTTGCGGGAGCCGGTGCCATATCGCTGTGGGATTCAATCGGGCTGAGGAGCCGCGATGCCGTAGTGCAGTGGGTCGC
>JBLHOB010000263.1:0-5212 GCA_047619425.1 Myxococcota bacterium | reverse complement strand
GCACAATTTTGGCGTGGTGTCGCGAGACGCTCTCGTGGCGAATCTGCACGTCGCACTCGTTGGCGCGCCCAATCAATACGGTGTCGGCTTCAGACTCGAAGACGATCTCTTTCTCCGCGAGCTGATACGTCAGGCGCAACAGCTTCTTGTCGCTTCCGTTCGCGTCGCTCGGGCCCGCTGTGTATTCGTTTTGGCCGCTCATTGTGGGCGTCCGGGTTCGCTGCCATCGCGATGCAAGTTCGCGTTCTCATGCTGGCGTTCAGCGGCGATGCCTTTGATGACCTCTTCAATTTTTGGATTGTCGATGCGCAGACGATCTAACCGTGTTCGCGAGAGGGCCAAGACCCAGCACTTCGAACGGGTGACAACCGCCGCAACGGCCGGCGTGTCGTTCAGCATCGACATCTCGCCGAAGATGCAGCCGGGTTCGAGTTCGGCGAGAACTTTGTCCGAGTCGATGCCCATCTGGATCACCTGAGCACTGCCGGCGAGTAGCGCAAAGAGGTTCTCCGATTGCCTGCCTTGATCGACCAACGTGCTGCCGTCGCGTACCTCAATTAGGCGGAAGAGTTTCGCGAGAGAAGGGCGTTGATTGGCGGGAAAGGCCGCAAATAGCGGGTTTGTGCGCATGAGTCGATCGACGAGTCGATCGCGCAAGAAGCACAACATTACGTCGAGCACCTTGGGGTTTTTGCGGATTAACGCCCACATCGCCTTGCGGTCGATGGCGAGCAGGCGGGTTTCGACCATGGCCTGGATCGTGGCGTTGCGTGGTCGGTCGGTCATCAATCCGATCTCGCCGAAGAACTCGCCGGCTTCGAGCACGGCGAGTTTCTTTGGCGGATCTTCTTCGGCGATGGGGACAACTGCGCCGTCGGTCACTACGTAGAGGGTCTCCGAGTGGTCGCCTTGTCGGAACAGCACTTCGCCTTCATCGAGCGAGACGATCTTCGCGTGCTGCATCAGGTCGCGCAGGCTACCCGAGTCGAGAGAGCCGAACAGTGGCGTGTTTTGCAGTTGCTCGCGCGTGCCGGGTACCGGCAGGCCTTCGGCCTGAACATCCTCGGTAAGTGGGATCTCGATTATGCCCGAGGTCTCAAGTTGATTCGACGCCATCGGGCGTGCGCCCGCAACCATGTCGGTCAGTAAGATTTCTTCAAGGGCCGCGTCGTCACCGGACCGCGGGATTTTTGTCCCGGGTGTTTCGAATAGATTGCTTGGATCGTTTGCGTCGTCGCACAGTCGTTGCATTTGTTTGTGAGTCGCGACGTCGTCGGGATCGAGGGAGAGAATTTGTTTGCATACGGCGATTGCGAAAATGATGTCGCCGTTTTCAAGCGCGATGGATCGTGCGCGAGCGAAGTTCTTGATCGCGCCGGTATCGTCACCGATCTGTTCATAGATCTCTGCTCGCCGCTGACACCATATAGGGTTGCCAGGGTCGCGTTGTTGAAGCTCGCGGTAGGCGGCAAATGCCTCGTCGAAGTCGCTGTTGCGCAACGACATCGAAGCTCTCGCTCGAAGCTGTTTTAGTGACTCTTCCGGCATGGGGTTCTTATCGAGCCAATCGTGCGCGGGCTTGACCACAGCTGGCCAACAAGAGCGTCTCGCGTGGTAGTGTCCGCCACGTGCGCAATCTTGAAGCCCGACAGAAATCGGCGGCAGAAGCTGAGGCGAGCCCCCTTAATGCGACGGACTTCGCGAGACTCGAAGAGGGCGAGGAGGGAGCCGCTTGCGCGTTGCTCTCGCTGGCGTTTCGCGACAATCCGATCAATCGAGCCGTGATTGACGGGAAGCCGAACCGCAGGGAGAGGGTAAACGCCTACGGGATGGCCGCTTCATTGGCTGCTACTCGGCGATTTTCTTTTCGACGGGTCGCTCTGGAGCCATCTGGGGGCGCTTCAGCAGAGGCGCTCCAGCCGGTTGGCGCTTTGATCGCCCTTGACCCCGGGGGGTATCCCGCGGCACCGCCGCCGCTGCCTCTTCAGCTCCGTTGTCTTTGGGGCCAGGGGGTTCGAGTGCTTAGGCGTTGGGGGCAGGTCTATCGGTTGCTCGATGAGCACCACCCCAAGGACCCGCACTGTTATTTGTCCGTGATCGCGGCCCACCCGCAGCACCAGGGCCGTGGGGTGGGGCGCGGCCTGCTCGCGACCTGGCTCGAGGATGTCGACGCGCGCGGGATGCCCGGTTATCTCGAGACCGACCGCCGCGAGTTACTTGGTTTCTATCAGGCCGCAGGTTTTTCGATCGATCGAAAATTGGAAGCGTTTGGTACGTCGATCTGGTGTATGACTCGTCGCGCAAAAACTACGGCTTCAAGCTCTTCAACTCGATAACATCCGCGACTAACTTGTTCTTGCGTTCTCCACGAACGCGTCCCACAGGAGAAACCCATGTTTGGCAAACGACCCGATGGCGAGAAGATCACTGATCTCTCGCGCGTGCGTGCGTTCATGCCCTTCGTTTCGCCGCGGCGAAACGAGTCGCTGGTGCTGTACTCAACAGAGATCGAAGTCGATGAAGCGATTGCGTTTGTCGAGCGATACAACGAGGACCGCGACGAAGACCGGCAGATGACTTTGTTTCACCTATACCTACGATCGCTCTCACAGGCCTTTATCGCGCGTCCTGGCGTGAATCGCTTCGTTGCGGGTGGGCGGCTTTGGCAGCGCAACCACACCGCGGTCACGTTTACTGCAAAGCAGTCTCTCGAAGACGGCGCACCGATGCATACCGTGAAGCGAATTTTTGCTGAAGATGAAACCCTCGAAGAGATGGTTGATTCGATTATGGGGCGCATCAAGAAACGCCGCAGTGGACAGGTCACGCGAAGCGACAAAGAAATGAATCTCGCTTTGGTGTTCCCCGTTCTCGTTGTGCGTTTAGTGATGTGGTGCCTGCACAAGGCAAACATGATGCACATGCTTCCGAAATCATTCATCGACGACGACCCGATGTTCACTTCGGTGTTTATTGCGAACCTCGGTTCCGTCGGTCTCGACGCCGGCTATCATCACTTGTGGGAGTACGGCACGTGCTCAGCATTCGGTGTCATCGGCAAGGTTCACGAGCGTGCCGACGGCAAGCGGGTGATGGTCGTTCAGTACAGCTACGACGAGCGAGTCGAGGACGGACTTTATGCGGCCTTCACCATGGGCCTGATCAAGGACAACTTGGAGAATCCCGAGTCCCTACGCTGAAAACTCTGCTGTAACAGTGGTTTACCGAACCGCTGTCCTTCGACTTTACGAAATACCCCCTATCCAATTTCAATTGAGTCTTGTGCGCTGCACAAGGGCTATGCGATTCTGTTCGCTTAAATCGAGGTTTCCATTGGCATCGCCGTCCAGCAGTCCATCTTCGGCTAACCAAAATAAAGAGAGCGGAGCGAAGAATCCGCGAAGCCGCGTGCCGCTACGCCAAGACGACGGGCGTTTGGTGCGCGGGCGAAAGAGTCGCGCACGCATTCGCGAAGCCGCTCTCTCTTTGTTTCGCGAGAAGGGTTTCGATGGTGCAACGCTGCGCGCCATCGCGGCGCGAGCCGGCATGGGTGCCAGTTCGATCTACCGCCACGTCACGAGCAAAGAAGAGTTGTTGATTGAAGAGTTGGCAGACCTTCAAGAAGACGCCTGGGCGCAGTTTCGCAACGCCGACGAACGCGACCGAAGTACGCGCGAACGTGTCACCAACTTTCTAGACGTGCAGCACGAGTTGCTTACGCAGGACCGCGATCTCAGCTTGATCGCACTACGCTCGACGACCCGACCCGACGCTCGGGTGTCGCGGCGTGTCCTTGCCATGCACGATCGTACCGTTGGCTTGCTCGCCGAAATTTTGCAGATGGGTCGCAAGAACAAAGACCTGTCACCCAAAGCCAATGTTCTGCAAGCCGCGCAAGCGCTCTTCCACATTACGTTGGGCGCACGCATCGCATGGTCCAACGGGCAGGTGTCTGCGGATGGTTGCCGGAAGTCGATTCAAGCGGCGGTGAACTTGCTGTTTGAGGGGATCGAGGCGTAGGCGCGTTGAAGGTGCTGGCCTCTGCGGTGGCAACCATAGAGGGCGCCTATCGATCGAGATCTCGATCCGTCGCGATGAGCTCTTTTATTTCACGGCGCCACGCGACGAAGTCGTCGCCTTCCCATGCGCGATGCTCACCGCGCATGTACGCCTGGGCGTTGCGGTGATAGAGCCAGGCGTTCAAGCGGTTGGCGTGCCGGTTGTCGCGTTCTTTTGCGAGCTTCGCCGGTGAGCCCAGGATGATGGAGTTGGGCGGGTACTCCTTGCCCTCGGTAACCACGGCGCCTCCGCCGACGATCGAGCCCGCGCCAATCACCGCTCCGTCCATGATCGTCGCGCCAATGCCGACCAAGCAGTGGTCGCCGATGGTCGCCCCGTGAATTGTGGCCCGATGCGTGATGGAGCAGAAGTCGCCGATGATGGTCGGGCAGTTGTAGCCCACGTGTATCATCGAGAAGTCCTGTAGGTTGGTATACCGGCCGATCTTGACCTCGTGGCTCTCACATCGGATCACCGACTGAAACCAAACCGAAGCGCCCTCGGCGATTGAGACCTTGCCGAAAATTCTCGCGTCGTCGGCGATAAAGACACTGGGGTCGATGTTCTGCACTGGGGCGTTCCTTTGTCGTGGGGTGTCGTGTCTGTGTGTGGGCCGGGGGTGCGACCACGTGCTCTCGGGGCAGGGCGAGCTAGGGCGAGTCTTCCGCGGCGGCCCTGTCGAGTCGCTTGACTTCGTAACCCCTCGCACTGAGGCAGGCTGGGATTCCACGTGGCCCAACCAAGTGGTACGCACCGACAACTCCGAAGAGGGTCTCGCCATTTTGCATCAACGTGTCGAGCCGCGCGCACATGGTTTCGTTGCGGCCGTAGATGACTTTCTCGTAAAACGGCGCGAGCTCTGGGGTTGCTTCGAGTTCGCGGAAGAGCACAGTGGTAAGTCCCGCTTCGTCGCCGTTGCGCCAGGCTTCTTTGAGTTCGTTGAAGTAGGCCTCGATGTCGTCGGTCTGCAACAACATGTCCTTCAACATCAACTCTTGATTGTCGGGCGACATGCCTCCGAGTAGGGCCAGCTGTTCAGACATCGTTTCGAGACCGATGATGCGTTGCGCACTGCTGACTCGAGCCATCAGCTCGAGGTCCAGGCCCGCTTCGGTTGGATAACCGAGACGTTGAACTTCAAAGCTCAACAGCA